>DATDNS010000499.1:0-2567 GCA_036518155.1 Bacteroidota bacterium | reverse complement strand
CTGGGTTGTTCCTGTCGGCTTGTTCCGCTTCATACCCTGCACGTCCTTTGTGGGAAGCGATTCCTGGAGTTTTTTGAAATGGATGACCTTCGGTTGTGAAAAGATGGACGTACTGATGATGGCAACGCCGACAATGGAGAGCAACACTGTTTTCATGGCAGGGTCCTTTTCGCTAGGAATCAAATCCTCCGTTCAATTTCAGCCACTCGTGTTCATAAACTTCAGCGGGCCGGCGACCGAAGCGGTCCGCCGGCACCGCCGTAATGAGTCAGACAGTCGTGTTATTTTTCTTTCTCGCGCACGATATCGCCCACCTGGAAATCCTTTCCTTCGAGGACGGTCGCTTTTGCCGCCTTGCCTCTCAGCATGTCCTCGGTCGTCTTGATCTTCCCAACCTTCGTCTCTTCCGAGCCGAGTGAGAGCCCGGTGTCGGGATCTTTGATTTCTTCACCTTTGCGAAGAACAAAAAGTACCATGCCAGGTGCCACGTTTCCTTCAGATCCGGGTTTCATCAGGACCGTTCCGTCGGAGTTCACTTTGATGATTTTGCCGGACCAGGGAATCTTCTCCATGTTCGTCGTGATGAGATCGACAGTTTTGTTGACCGCCTCGCGAGTGGCTTTCCCGATGTCCGTATTGTCCCAGGAATCCTGGTTATTGAAGTCGATATCTTCATAGCGCACGGCCACCCCGGTGGTTGATTCGGTTCCTTCTTCGGCTTCCGATGCGATGATTTCGCCGGTCGATGTATTGATGAGACGAATGTCCACCACAGTTCTTGCTTTCTTTGTCTTCAACCCGCCGCCGAAGACAGAAATGCCGCCGCCGATATTGCTCTCCTTTGTGCCGCACTCCGTCACCGCACCGACGACAAACAGTTCCGCACCCAACAGCTGACCGACTTTTGGAGCCGTTTGCGGGGTCACAAGACCCGATTCGCCGAGTTTCTGCTCCTCGACGAGTTTGTCGAGTTCCTGCCGCTCGATGACGGCAAACTTTCCGGATTTCACCAATGCGGTCGCCAGCATGTCCGCAACGCCGGAGCCGAGACTGTGAAAACCGCTGCCCGATCGGTCTTCAAATCGCGAGATGGCAACACGTTTTTTGAGCTGCGCGGTGGCAGTAAGGCTGAGTACAAATGCTGCGACGAGGAACAAAAGGATCTTTGATTTCATGAATACTCCCTCCTGATTATGGTTGAGATAATGTACGGAATGGCAGTTCCCGTTATCGGCGCGATGAACATACTGAAGCAGATTCAACAGATGGGCATTGATTGCCGGGGATCGGGGCGGCCAGCAACGGCGCCCCTGTCCCGCAACATTCTTCTAGACTTCCAACTTCTGGATATTCTGGATTTCTTCGAGTTTCTTTGCGACGAGCGTTGTCAAATCCCGCATGGAGGTCATGCCGTCGGAGATGACTTCGACACTCTGACGGAGTTCGGCGAAGCGTTCCTTGCACAATTGCTGGCCCTCTTTGGTCAGATGCTTCGTAAGCTCTTCTTCGTTATGCTGAAGGTTCTTCAAATGAGCGTAGAGACTGTTCTCGACAAATTCACTGATCGACGTGACCGTGGTTTCGAACGTCCGAAGGGATTCCAGGTCTTTTTCCTTTTCTTTCAGCAGCAATTGTTCACGCTGTCTTCTCTCCAATTCCTTCCTGTACAGATGCCGTTCGTGCGCACTCATGATCGCGAGGGGAAGCTTGTCGATGTCGATCTGGTCTTTGCGGAAATAGTCGTACGCTCCGAGTTTGATGGCTTCAACGGCCACAGTCTCAGATCCTGCGGCTGTCACCATGATCACGGGAATGGCCTTGTTGTTTACCTGCATCCACTTCAAGAGGTCCAACCCAGTTTCCTCTGGCATACTGTAGTCGAGGATAATGACATCGAAGACGTTGTTCGCCATAAGATCGCGTGCGGCACTCGCCGACCCGCACGACTGAACTCCAAATTCTTTCGTGATATTGAGGGCCATCTCAAGGCTCATGCGGAAGGATTCTTCATCATCAACGATCAAGACTTTTAACGGGCGGGAGTTTTCCATATCGCTGATTCCTTCAATTCAAGGGGTTTGTTTCCGGTCTGGTTCTGATGATTGTACGAAGAATTTCTGCCAAAAAACAATAGACAGGAAGGTCGATTAACGGTGCAATTCGGGCATTTTCAAATTTGGAAGGACGTTCATTTCAACCGTGCGGGAATTCTTCAACAATTGCATGAATCCATCGCATCGCACGGTCGAATTCGGATTCTTCCGCCTGGAATTCAGGAACAATTCGCCCGTTGCCAACGTATTTCACTTGATCTCGCTCTCAACGAAACATTCACGAGAATACCCAACTAACATCGACGAGCGGCCATCTCAACCGCCGATTGTCCTTGCGGGTTCAGACTGCTCCGCTTATATTTGACCTCATTCGGCGAATACCGAAGTCCACTTATTCTTCTTGACGGGGAAGTCTGTCTATGGCAAGTAAGATGAAAATGCTGCTAAGCGCGTTGTTTCTTCAACTGTTCATTTCGTTTCTGGCAATCAGTCAGGCTCCAAAGGTCCTCGATG
>DATDNS010000498.1:0-3269 GCA_036518155.1 Bacteroidota bacterium | reverse complement strand
GCGATGATGCGTCAGCTTGTCCTCAAAAACCAGGTGCTTGTCGGAAGCGTCAACGCCGGACGGGATTATTTCCAAATGGCGGTGGACGACCTTGCGCGCGCGAACCTGCTCTGGAATGGACACGTGGACAAGTTGATCACTCACCGATATCCGTATGACCAATTCGCCAGGGCATTGGGCGAGCATCCGCAGGACGAAATCAAAGCTGTCATTGAGTGGGCACGTGAATAGATCGTTCGTGAAAAAGAACGTCGTCAAACTTGAACAGTATGCGCCGGGGTGGCCGGGAATTCCGCCACGTTGGACATCGAGCGCCAAGAGCGGCGTAGGAACGGCAATGAATGCCAAGGCGAAAGTGTGGTTCACTCTGAGCCACGGCATTCTCAATGAAATCTACTTTCCAGACGTCGATTGTGCGTGCACTCGCGACTTTGGGTTCCTGGTCACCGGCGAAGGGAATTTCTTTTCTGAAGAAAAACGACAAACGAGCAGTGAAGTGCGTAATCCCGCGGAGGGAATTCCTGTCTATCATCTTGTGAATACCTGCAATCAGGGCAGGTATCGGATTGAAAAGGAAATCATTGCCGATCCCCGTTACAACGCCGTGCTTCAACGGATTGAATTCACCGCGTTGAAAGGTCAGGCCAACGACTATCATCTCTACGCACTTCTTGCCCCGCATCTCAAGAACCGTGGCACGGGAAATACGGCCTGGATTGGCGAACACGAAGGACGTTCCATGTTGTTTGCGGAACGGGATGATACGGCGCTCGCGATTGCCTGCTCGGCACCGTGGCTCAAGAGGTCTGCCGGTTTTGTAGGGATATCGGACGGCTGGCAGGACTTGCGACAACACGGACAAATGGATTGGGAATACGCGCGGGCGGAAAATGGCAACGTTGCACTGACGGGCGAAATCGACTTGCGCAAGCCGGGAATGTCATTTGTGCTCGCTGTCGGCTTTGGAAAAGACATACGCGATGCGGCGGGGCAGGCCATTGGTGGGTTGGATGGCGATTTCGACATCGCACGATCCGCGACTGTCGCTGATTGGAAGAAGTGGCAAAACGACCTGCTCGATCTCGACGGAGGCCGGACGACTGCACGAAGCCTTTACCGCTGCAGCGCTGCTGTCCTTCACAGTTCGGAATCGAAATCATCGCCCGGAGGCATCATCGCCAGTCTCTCGATTCCGTGGGGATTCTCAAAAGGAGACGATGACCTTGGCGGCTACCACCTTGTGTGGCCGCGTGATTTGGCGGAGACGGCGGGGGCACTCCTCGCCGCCGGGGACTCTGCCGGGACAACAAGAGTCCTGAAGTATTTGGAGTCCACCCAGCTTCCTGATGGTCATTGGCCCCAGAATATGTGGCTTACCGGCGCACCGTACTGGAATGGAATACAGATGGACGAAACGGCGTTCCCGATATTGCTCGCCGATTTGGCCTATCGAGAAAAAGCGTTGGACCGTGGTGGTCTCGCAAAACTCTGGCCGATGATATTGAAAGCAGCGGGTTACCTCGTTCTCAATGGACCCGTGACACAGGAAGATCGCTGGGAGGAGGATCCCGGCTACTCGCCGTTCACTCTGGCTGTTGAAATTTCTGCACTGCTCGCTGCGGCCGATTGTGCCGAGAGCAACAGTGAATCGAGCCTTGCCAAATTTCTGAGGGAGACTGCGGACATTTGGAACTCAAATATTGAACGATGGACATACGCAACTGACACAGAATTGACCCGAAAGCTCGGTATTGGAGGTTACTATGTCCGTATAGCGCCCCCGGAAGTGGGCGACGCGGCTTCTCCTGCCGGGGGATTTGTCCCAATCAAAAATCGTCCCCCCGGTCAGTCGGTTGAACCAGCGGCGCAGATCGTCAGTCCGGATGCGCTCGCACTCGTGCGGTTTGGACTCCGGTCACCGCACGATCCGTGCATTATCGATACGGTGAAGGCAATCGACGCATTGCTGAAGATCGAGACTCCCTCAGGCCCATCCTGGCACCGGTACAATGACGACGGGTACGGTGAACACGAAGACGGATCACCGTTTGACGGTACAGGGATTGGCCGTGCGTGGCCTCTTCTCACTGGTGAGCGCGCACACTACGAATTGGAAGCGGGGCGCATCGGGGAAGCGCGAAACCTCATGAAGACTTTTGAATCGTTTGCCAATGAGGGGGGAATGATCCCGGAACAAATCTGGGATTCGCCGGACATCCCGGAGCGTGAACTTTTATTCGGGCATCCTTCCGGTTCTGCGATGCCCCTAGTCTGGGCTCACGCGGAATATATCAAATTGTGCCGCTCACTGCGCGACGGAAAAGTATTCGATAAACCACCTCAAACGTTTGAACGTTATGCAGTCCAGAAGACTGTGTCGCCATACGCTCTATGGCGCTTCAGTCATAAATGTCGCAGCGTCCCGAAAGGCAAGATTCTTCGTATAGAGGTGCGTTCGCCGGCGGTGGTCCACTGGAGCCCGGACGACTGGAAGACAATCGTAGATTCCCAGACTTACGATTCCAGTCTTGGTCTCCACGTCGCAGACTTGCCGACGGATGGTCTTAAACCGGGAAGCGTCGTGCGTTTTACGTTCTTTTGGAACGAGGCACAGCGGTGGGAAGGTGCAGATTTTTCCGTGTACGTGGAGAACTGAAGAGGGCGATCCCAAAACGGATTCGCGTTGACCCCGGGATCCCTGAGGTCTGACTTAACCCTTCCTCAGGACGAAGTCGAAAGGTGTATTGACTCCGAGCGGCGCCCACGAATAGAATGGTTCTCCGTACTTCACGCCGATTTTCTTCCCGAAGTACTCTGCGTCAGTCTTGATGTGATCCAGAAATTCGGGTCTGCTCAGGATCGTTTCGGGATCTTTGCTTCTGGGATTGTGAAACTGCGATGCGTGGGCGCGGATCGCGCGCATTTTCGTCTCGAATGTGTTTGAGACATCGACGATGAAGGAAGGGGCAAATTCATACCATTGCATGAATTCGAAAAAATTGTCGGGACGATGTGGTACCTGCGGTGCGCCGTCGAGTGACGTTTCAATTTTTCGAAGGCCGGCGTAGTACCACGCTTCCTTGCAGAGTTTGTGGGCGTGGACGTGGTCCGGGTGGCGTTCGACGGAATGCGGGATAATCAGGATTTTCGGTCGCAGTTCCCTGACCAGCGTGATGACCTTCCTGAGGTTCGCGTTGCTCAATTCGATACCTCCATCGGGAATCTTCAGGTTCCTCCTGTCCACAACGCCAAGTATTTTTGCCGCCTCC
>DATDNS010000497.1:0-3831 GCA_036518155.1 Bacteroidota bacterium | reverse complement strand
CGCTTCAGGAAACGGCGGCAAGAAATTACTGCACCCTGGTTTTCCTGAAGGATGATTGGGATTGGATCGTAATGCGTTTGATAAAACAAGAACAAGGACGGAACAGAACCAATATCAAGGTACTGATTTTACAGCGGATGTCAAGTGCCTTTCGGCATGAACAGAAAATTTCCGTGAGAGAAAATATTCGCGGATTCATTTTTTTCAAGCGATGAGCGCATTTCCGGAAACTGGGAATGTGTCAAGTTTGAGAAATGATTGTGTCGTGCATCGGATGGATGTCGTACGTTGTTTCTCTCCGACGTTACGAAGTCATTTCTTTATTTCGATTTGGGCCGCTGCAGAGAGTGGAGATTCTCCGCCGGTTGCGGTCATGATCTTGATCGCATACCGATAAGTTCCTTTACCGCTCAGGTTTGAATCCTGAAACGATTTTGCCGTTGCATCGACGGAACGGTATTGAACGAGCTGGGCATTGTTCACAGCACGGTAAATGACAATCCAGTATTTTTCCTTTCGGGTCGATTTGTATTCCCATCGGACCGTAATCGTTCCTGATTTTGCATCGTACGCTGCGAGAACGTTTTCGGCGGCGGGGCGCAAACCCGTGTCATACGGGCGCCCCTGCACCGGCATCGCGAACCCGGAATGAAGTCCACTGCTGTCAACCGCTTCTATGCGGTACTGATACGTGACGGTCTGCACGACCTCCCGGTCGACATAGGACTGTTCGGAAGGCCTGAGCAACACGAGCTTCTTCCATTCCTTGTCCGAAGCGTTCTTTCTGTAGAGCACGAGCGATTGAACATCTTCACTTGTGCTCCGTGCCCACGAAAGGCGCACGAGCGAATCGGAAACGGACACATCCGTGAACACCGGGGGCTCGGGGGCGATTTTGTCGGGCCGCTTCAACGCAAGCATGGGGGAAAGCCCTGAATGATTGTACCGTTTGTCTACCGCGGCAATTCTGTAGTACACGTAGCGTGTGAGCGTCAGGACATTGACTGTGTCGACAAACGTCGTATCCTTCCACGGCGTCGGAGTAAGCTGGGAAAACTCGTGGTTCGGATCGTTCGCACGTAATACACGGTAACCAATGATATCAGGTTCAGGGCCAAGATTCCAGGCAAGACGGACCACTCCAAGGGAATCGATCGCACCTTTGAGTCCTTTTGGAATGTCCGGAGGAATTGAATCGACCATGAGCGCATAGACCGGCAAGGACGGCGCAACGTTCCCCGCCGTGTCCACAGCTCCGACGATGTAATACGGCTCGTTATCGTTGGCGGTGGTATCGATGTATTCCCGTTTGTCCGGCGAAAGCGGGTTGGCCAACAATTGCCTGTAACCGCCAAGAGTATTACTGCTTTTGGCCACGACAAACCCTGCCAGGTCGGGGGCAATGACCGGCAACTTCCAGGTGAGTTTCACCCGCCTCGCATCAAGCTGTACCGGGTTCGCAATCTGTGGAGCCATCGGGGCAGTAAGGTCTCGTCCGTACGACTCGACCGAAGCAGGACTCCCAAGTTCTGCAAACGGGGTCACCCCCTTCACTTCATACCGGTATTTTCTGTAGTTAACGATCGAGGTGTCCGTGTATCGCGGAACGCCTTTTTCCTTCGATGACTCAGGCGTTACGTTGACAAAAGGATTTTGATTGAGACGTTTGTAGGTCTTACCCCCATCCTCCGACCTGAACAGGAAGTACCCTGAATAGCCGCCGCCCGGCATATCCTTCCAGCGCAGTGCTATTTGACCGTCCAGCCCTTCGGCGGTAAATTCAGGAGGTGGCGGCGGCAATTTGAATGCTGTGACATTCACGACGGCATATGCGGTATCGATGGTGTACGTCGAATCGGGTTTGGCAAGGAAGACGCGATAGATGTATTCTTCGCCATCCTTTACTGCACGGTCGACAAAACGGAGGCCAAGGCCGTCCGCAGTGACCGCATCGTTGTCGGCGGCAAAGAGCGAGAAGCCGTAGCGGTTTGTCAACTCATCCGCCGCATTGCGAAGGACGTTCGCGTTCCCCTGGGCCGGCTGCGCGATAAACGCTTTTCCGTGAACGGCCTGCAACGCAATCGCTGCATAATTGTCGTCGCGCGGACTTCGCTGCAGCCACTCTTCCCGGGTCCACGGCTTCAACGGATTCGCCGTCAGTCGTTCGAATTGCGTTCGGTCGAATTTTTTGTTCTTTTCGAAACGCACCCGTTCAACGACGTACCCAATCCTGTTCGCCACGATCCATGCGCCCGGGGTCGTCGGAGCCCAGCGGAGGATGACGGAGTCCTTGTCGACTCTCGTCGTGAGTGCGATCTGTGCGGTCCGGGGGTTTCCCTGCGCCATCAACCTGTTTCCCACCATCAGAGGCAACATCAGGAATAGAGCGATGACGATGGCCGGAGCTGTACGATTTCCTGTAATCATGGCTGATCAATAACGAAAAGTTTTTGAAATACTCGTGGGTCGGTCGGGATCCTGACAAAATGTGTATCCGAAGTTCAGCGTATAGAGTCCGCGATAGTACAACTCGTACGATTTCCCGAGGATGCCGCGCAGCCAGCGTTCGTCGTCCGCGGAAATGAATTCGCCGCCAAAGACCGACAAATACCACGCCGCCCGCTGCCGCACCCGCATGAAGTCGATCGGCACGGCAATGCCCTGGTTATGCTGGATATCGACCGTCGGAGCCGCGATGGTTACGCCAGCAAATCGCCCTCCCGTCATCGTGCCGAGTCCTCTTCCGTACGATGTCCCCGTTGCAATGAGCAGACGCGATGTGTTTGCCCGGGCGGGCGGGCCAATCTCCCAATCCTGGAGCAATCCCGAAGGATCGCTGACGAATTGGGCCGTCGTCAGACCACCGACGCCGCGTTGGTAGCGCTCGAATTCGACCGTTCCGGACCACTGACCCATCCGTCGGAACCGGTCGATATTATCGTAGATCCACGGATTCGTGAATCGCGTGTGCCAGTTGTCGGTTCGTGTGGAGGCATTAACGCTGATGAGCGGCCTGAGCAACTGATCCCGCCCGTCGCGGGTAAAGGAGAGTCCCTGCATGTCGTAGATGTCAAAAAATTCCGGACCCGAAAACTTTGCCGTCAGGAGCTGGAAGTTGCCGAGTGCCGGTGATGCGACCGTCGGCTGTGATGTCAACGATGCCAGCTTTTCGCTCAGCGTGGAATAGCGACTCGTCTTGAAATAATAAATGTACAACAGCCGCTCACCCTGTTTCACCTGTGTGCCGGGCAGGGTGCGCGTGGTTGTCTGCACCAGTATGCCCGGTCGCATATACATTGAATGCAGTGTCGTTGTCGCGGTGACTCCCGACCTTGAGGCGATTGTACCCGCGCCGGTACCCAGCCTGAACCCGGAAGCTGCAGCCCGCGCTTCGGGCTCTTCCTTCCGGACGATTTGCAGCGCAAAAATCGTGCTCGTGGGAACTCTGGGCACCGCAAATTCGACCTGACGGGCGCCTGTATTGTAGTATGCCGGCGATTCGACTTCTGTTCCTCCCATGACAGGGACGAACCGTGCAATGAACGAAACGGTGTAGCCGGTCCTCGGACCAAACAAGTCGGGCTGTCCGGTCTGGAGACTCACGAGACCTCCGGGGCATTCTCCGGCCAGGAAGAAGCGCTGACGATTGAGCGGATAGCTGTACGTGACGTTGCTCTCCGGAATGTTGGTCGGCGCGCCTCCCGTCGTAAACGTTGTCGTCACCGTCTGTTCGATTGTCGAGCCGTCCATGCGTGTTGCCTGTTGCCACGCCCCGGAAACGTACTCCTCGCCATAGACAGAAATCGTGGCGGTGTACTGCGTGTAGGCGGA
>DATDNS010000496.1:0-5303 GCA_036518155.1 Bacteroidota bacterium | reverse complement strand
TTTCATAGCTTTGGATCCAATCCGCGTCTCACCGCATTGTTTTAACGAAAAAAATTGTGAAAATGGCAAAAAAGTCGGGCATCAAGAAGAGATATTCCGGATCGAATAGCACGGAACGTCCGGCCAAGGACGCGGATTCGCATACAGATTCAAGCGAGCGAGTGCTCGCCGCGCTTAAGAATCTTGTACACCGGATTTCGCGGCTTGAATCACACCTTGGCATTCCTCAGGATGCGGCCGAGGAGCCACAGACCGGGGCGATCTCTCAGGAAGCGGCGGAAGAGTCGGAGGACGCGCTCGAAACACAGGTGGGGGAAAACTGGTTTGCGAAGGTCGGTATTGTCGTTCTTGCGCTCGGAGTAATATTTCTTCTTACGTTCCCCTATCAGAACCTGGCTTCGTATGCGCCAAGCGCCATAGGATACGTGCTTGTCGCCACACTGCTTGCGCTTTCGCGCTACTGGAAGGATTCGTTCCAGCAGGTTTCACGGTACTTGCTCGGCGGCGGATTACTTCTGCTGTATTTTACCACGATGCGTCTATCGTATTTTGGCTCGAACCCTACGATAACAAATGCAAACGTCGAATTGGGAATGCTTTCCTTTGTGGTCCTCCTCAACCTTGTGGTCTCGATCAGAAGGCGTTCTCCCTATCTCGTTGGATTGAACCTCGCCCTGGGCTGTCTGACGGCTCTCTCCGGCAGTCAACCGCTGTTCCTTCTTTTCGTTGTAGCGGCGATCTGTGCTGGATCAACCTACTTCGCTTATCGGCACAGATGGACGTGGATCCTGACGCTGGGCACTGTCCTCTCGTATTTCACGTTGCTGCTCTGGTCGATGAACAACCCAGTGTTCGGAAATCCTGTCCGGCAGGTCCCATTGTCGCAAAGCAGCCTGTTCTTCATCCTTCTTTACGCTGCAATCCTGAGCGCAGGAACGTTGGCCCCGATGAAAAAGGAAAAAGAAGAATTGGCGGCTATCGTAAATTCTTTCCTGAACGGATTTGGCTCGTATTTGCTGTTCGCTTTTGTCAGTTTCACGGCAGTCCGGCAATCCTTCGGCGGATGGCAGCTCGCAGCATCGGGCCTTTATCTCATCCTCGCGGTAACTTACTGGACACGGGCAAAGAGCAGATACATCACATTTCTGTATGCGATGCTAGGCTATGTCGCTCTCAGCGTTGCCATCGTTGATGCGTTCGCAGTCCCCGATGTCTTCGTCTGGCTGTGCTGGCAGAGTATTCTCGTGCTTTCCACGGCGGTGTGGTTCCGGTCGAGGTTCATTGTCGTGGCGAATTTCGTCATCTTTTTGCTCGTCTTTGTCGCCTACCTGAGTTTTGCCGGCACCGTCGGACTCATCAGCGTGAGTTTCGGCATTGTGGCACTCCTGAGCGCCAGGATTTTGAACTGGCAGAAAGACAGGCTTGAATTAAAGACGGAAATGATGCGCAATGCGTACCTCGCAAGCGCATTGTTTGTTCTGCCGTATGCTTTGTATCACGTGTTACCGCGCGGCTATGTGAGCGTGTCGTGGTTGTGCCTCGCGTTGTTCTACTACCTTGTCAGCCGCCTCCTCAAGGACAACCGCAAGTATCGCTGGATGGCTTTATTGACGACGTCGTTGACTGTCCTGTACGTCTTCGTCATCGACCTCATCGGATTCGACCCATCAGTACGGATTATTTCATTTTTTGCACTCGGTTTGTCGCTGCTTGCAGTCTCAATGGTGTACAGCCGCAGGCGCCGAAAGTCACAATCCCGTGTGGGTACTCACTGAGTCGGAAGAATACAATGGATTTCCACAATTGACTTTCAAGTCCCCCTTTCGTACATACAATTTGACCATACAGTAGACGGAGCGAGCGCTATGTTTATGAGGCTGCTGCAGGTTCACGCCAAATCAGATTCCATTTCAAGTCTTCCCATTTTGTACACCAACAGCATCATCCCTGAACTTCGGAAGGCCCGCGGCTGCCTCTATGGAGGACTCATCCAGAGCGTGCGACACCCCGAGGAATGCATTTCGATGACGTTGTGGGAGTCTCCCGAGCATGCCGAATCGTACGAGCAGAGCGGCCTGTTCCAGAAACTGCTGAAACAGGCTGAGAATCACCTTTCAGAATCTCTGGAGTGGAGAGTGCAATTGTCGAAGGATATGACCCTCGACTATTCACCCGTTCAGGATGAACCGGTTGTACGGTCGTTCAGAGTGACTGCGGCTTCATCGCCGGAAACGCGCGCGCTTGATTCCCAGCGGCTCTACGTCCGCATTCTGTCCATCAAGCTGTTGCCGGGCAAGCTTGAAGAGTTCGCCCGTCTGTACAACGAACAAATCATACCGGCGCTGCGGAACGTCCAGGGCTGCCGGTACGCATTTCTCACGGAAGGAATTGAAGAGCGCAACGAAGTGTTTTCTGTGACCATCTGGGACCGGAAAGAAGATGCTGACCAGTACGAAGCGACGGGAATTTTTGATAATCTGAAGAGGAAGGTCAGCCACACGTTTTCGGAGCTCTATCAATGGAAACTTGCCGCCGACAGAGGTTCGCACAGCCTCATTGCGACAAGCGAAGACATGGTAGCCCAGGGCTATAACGTCGTGTCCGGCCGATCCTACCAATGATACTTCCACGCCTTCCTTGGCGAACTTTTCTTTCCTATCTTAACAGCCGCAACAATTCACACTCCAGGTGAAATTCGGTCAGCTTCATCACGGAATCTCTTTCGGAAAGATCAATATGAAGGGAAAAACCGTGCTCGTTACGGGTTCGACGGACGGCATCGGTCAGCAATCTGCTCTTGAGCTTGCCCGCACCGGGGCGACGGTGCTTCTCCACGGCCGGAATCCTTCGCGCGGAACTGCCGTTCTTGAGTACGTCAGAAAAGAATCCCGGAATGAGAAGATTCATCTGATCATCGCCGACTTCGCTTCCCTGAAGCAGGTTCGTCAGATGGCGGAGGAAATCCGGACAACGTATTCAGGGCTCGGTATCCTCGTAAACAACGCCGGCACTTATGAACTCGAACGTCGATTGACGGAAGATGGCAACGAAGCAACATTCGCGGTCAATCACCTTGCCCCGTTCCTTTTGACAAATCTCCTGCTGGATACCTTGATGAACAATGCCCCGTCGAGGATCGTGAATGTCAGTTCTGTCGCCCACCAGAATGCACGGTTCGATGCCTCGAACCTACAGGGGGAAAAGCGGTACGAGCCCTACGAAGCATATGCGCTGTCAAAACTCGCGAACCTGATGTTTACCTACGAGCTCGCGAATCGCTTGCAAGGGACAAAGATCACTGTGAATGCTCTTCATCCGGGCGTCATCGACACAAAGCTCCTCCGTGCGGGGTTCGGCTCATTGCGCGGCAGATCCGTAGACGACGGTGCGGCGCGGATTGTCCATTTGGTTTCGACACCGGAGTTGGAGAACGTCTCCGGTAAATATTTCGTCAATGACAGGGCGGAATCATCGTCGTCACAATCCCGGGATGCCAGACTCCGGCAGCAACTGTGGCGGATAAGCCGGATGATGGTCGGTTTGAGCAATGATTAACCTGCTTTCATGGCCTCGGAATCGCTGATCAGGAACATACTCTTTGATGTCGATGGAACGCTGCTCGACTCGAAGCGCGATATCGCGGCAGCGCAGCTATGGACGTACCGTCAGTTTGGCGTTGACACACTGAATCCGGAGGATATCTATCCACTCATCGGCAAACCCCTGGCGGAAACGTTCACGATCCTGCTTCCGCCATCGCTGCACAGCCGGATACCCGAGGCCGCGGTGATGTACCGTGATTATTACCGGGCTCATGCGTTTGATACGACAACATTGTTTCCGGGCGTGCGCGAGACCCTCGACTCCCTTCGAACCAGCCGGATCAGATTGGCTACCGCAACGACAAAGTCGACAGAAACGACTGTGAAAATTCTTGAGCACTTCGGCATTGCAGAGTATTTCAGCCGTGTGCAGGGAACCGACAACGGTATCTTCAAACCCGACCCGCTCATTATTAACACCATCCTCGGTGTAACCGGTTGGCGGAGGGATGAAACGCTCATGGTCGGAGACACCGATAAGGATATCGAAGTCGGAAAAAATGCCGGCGTGCGGACCTGTGGAGTCACCTACGGCTCGTTCTCTCGCGCACAAATTGCCGCGCTCAATCCGGACTGGATTATTGACGGAATCACGGAACTTCCTAGTATTGTGAACTAGCTGTTTCACAGAATTTCAGCTTATTACCCCTCCGCCGAATTACTTCTTTGCACGTTTGAGAATATCTTTGTTCGCAACGCGGACCAGGGCCGCAGAAGATCTCCGTCGACCGCCCGGATCTCGTC
The DNA here is from genome assembly GCA_036518155.1 of Bacteroidota bacterium. Lineage (GTDB taxonomy): Bacteria > Bacteroidota > Ignavibacteria > UBA10030 > UBA10030 > JADGQA01. The sequence continues at coordinate 957 of DATDNS010000496.1, read as the reverse complement.
GACAACGCATTCTCATTTATGCCAAAGAAGTTCCTCGTCGGCAACTTCTCCCGATTGAATTCGTCTTACGAGTTACTGTTCTGATGACACAGGCACCCATTGCTTCGCCGCCTAGTTCAACGTACATTGATTCACTCACATCTCCACCAACGCAGTACCATATCACCCAATACTTACGAGGAAATCATGAATCGCAATTTGCTGAAGTATTGTTCGGCGGTTGTTTTCGGCTTTTCGTTGTTCATTGGTGGTTGCTCGACACAGCCATCGATCAAGCCCGACGCATCGCAGAGCTACATCAATTTTGACACAGTCAAAGCCGGACCGTTCGACACGGGAAAAATGTGGACGTTCGATGTCCCCCCGAGCGACTATTTTGCGCAAACCTACCACTTTAATCCCCCCAAGGAATGGTTTGAGAAAGCACGGCTTTCCGCCGTCCGGATTCCCGGATGCACGGCATCATTCGTCTCCGAAGACGGGCTCATTATGTCGAATCACCATTGCGCCCGCGGTGCGCTGGACAAAGTGAACAAGGAAGGGGAGAAACTGGCAGAACTCGGATTCTACGCAGCGACGCTCGAAGAAGAACGGAAGTCCCCCGTGACGTATGTCGATCAACTTATCCTCATGGATGATGTGACGATTGAAGTTCAGAAAGCGTTCGACAGCGGCACAACGGATGACGACAAAGTCGCCAAACGGTCCGCGAAATTTACCGAAATCCAGCAGCGTTACGCCGCCAAGTTCAAGGAAACCTCGCAGGATTCCATGGTCTTCAACGTTATACCGTTCTACAACGGCGGCAAGTATTCCGTGTACGGCTACAAACGATACACCGATGTTCGGCTCGTCTTCGCCCCGGAAGAAGCGGCTGCATTCTTTGGCGGTGACCCGGACAATTTCACCTACCCCCGCTACGATTTTGACTGCTCATTCTTCCGTGTCTACGAGAAC
>DATDNS010000495.1:0-2208 GCA_036518155.1 Bacteroidota bacterium | reverse complement strand
GTTGTCCGAGACTCCGGACAATGCCCAGCGCCCCATAATGTTCCATTTTCAGGATTACGACCGGAATACTTATGTCTCGAACTCTCATGATATCGTTCCATTTCACACCGGTTACTCGCACGTACGTTGCACCGCTTGTCTCGTCCTGGGCAGACCGTCCGACGATCTCTCACGTCTCGCTGCCAAACCACGAACCCATTGCAACGACAACATCCCGCAGCACCTTTACCGAACCCATTTCCGTCGACGTACTCATGCGTGCGATTCTGAATGTACTCTCTCGTAATCGTGATCCCTTTGCCCGAGTTTCTTCTGGATGCAGGCACAGAAATCACCAACACTGTTCAAGTGAAGCACTTCGTCATCGGAGAACGAAACGCCAAACTCCTTTTCAATCGTGCCGAGCAAGCGCAGATGACCGAAGGTATCCCACGAGGAAAAATCTCCGGGTCCCGATGAAAGTTCAACGACTCCAGGTACTAAAAATATACCTTTGACAATGGCAGCAACCCGGTCGCGAAGGCCTTCCGGAACAGAGGCCATTCCCTGTCCACCATTGCGCCGGCGTTCTTTCTTGCCACCCAATCGAACGGCGCGAACCACCCGGCCAGGGATACCTCCAACGACAACGTTGGGAGGGATATTTCCTGACACTACACTCCCGGTCATCACAATTGTCCCCTTGCCAATCCTCGTCCCCTTGAGAACTATCACTCTGCTTCCGAGCTGCACGTCATCTTCAATGACGACGCTGTTTTCCAGAGGCATCTTCCGTTCGTTTGTCACCGGAATTTCAGAGTCAAGAATCGATACGTGCTGTCCGATCTGAACATTGTTTCCGATGGTTATTGAGTTCCGGGCGCAAATCGACGTCCCCGTGCCAATCGTGACCCGGTTCCCAATCCGGAGGGTGCTGCCGACATCTGTCACGAGTTGTGTCCGGACAATCCTGGAATCAATCACAAGGCTTTCGCCGAATTCCATGCGTCCACCATTGCGGATCCACGGTCTTCCAACTGTCCTCGTCTTCCTTCCCAGCGCGTTGCACGTACGGAGATACAGCCGCGCGAGGACAAGTGAGCGTATGCGCACGAAGGTACCGGCCAGGCGTGTCGTAAGCGAAGATCCCGTGCCCGCGGAGAGACTTTCAGCGATCTCTTCAAACAACGATGTTCTCTGCAACGCCTTCACGACTGCCAGCTCGTTGAACTTCCAACTTCCTCCCTCAACCTCCGGACGGCCCGCTTTCTTCCTTGCAGCATTCGGCAAGTACTTTTGAATCAGTCTACTAAAGCGAAATGCCGCGTACCGGGGCACGCACTTCCACCAGCCATGCTGTGTGCGTTGCACGTTTATGAGAGCCCGTTCGAGCGTGAGTTTTCTGACAAGAACGTCAGCGGCATGCAACAGCGTCAGCAAGATGCTTCGCGCTGCACCCCGAGTGACCGGATTTACAATTGTGACAGTCACGTTTCTGGATGAGCCCGAAGCGAGTTCGAATTTGTACTTTTCGTCGCCACGCAGGAAATCCACCACGCTCACTCCTTTGGCCATGGCGTCTTCAATCATCCGCATCAACAGCGCGAGTCCCGGCCTCCGGTTCGCGCCCGGCATGTCCTCGTCGAATCCGGTAAGATAATCGTACAGCCTGCCCTTGAATATGAACCCCAGTCGCGCAGCAATTCTCACACCGCTGAATTGTACTGTCTTGAACCACAGTTGACCTTTGCTTTGGAACCTCGCTGCGATTTCGGCCTGGAATCGAGTGAAATTTTCGACAGAAAACAGACCGGGATACCCCAGGCGGTTCCACCGTTTTTGGTGCATCACAACCAGCTCGGCGAAGGCTCTCGACAAGGATTGTTCTGTCACTGTTTCAATTGAATATGGCGGCTTGTCGTCAAAAGTTTTCATCGCTTGCTGAAGTCGATGGGAAACCGAGGAATCCAATTTCTTCAGGTATTCCTGGAACGAAGAGGGGACCGCAAGGTACGGGCAAACGTCGGATTGATGGGTGTCAAGCGGAATTCCCCCGTCCATAAGACACGGCAATAAAACCCAGGCGACGATGCTCTCGGGCGGTACGTTATCGAATTCGATCTCATCGTACGCACCGGGGTGTTCACGCAAGTACTGAACAATTACCCTTGCGCACTCCGACTCAACTTCTTTCGAGAAGATCACGTCCAGATAATCGCTCGGACCCGC
>DATDNS010000494.1:0-2333 GCA_036518155.1 Bacteroidota bacterium | reverse complement strand
GGAATGCGTCCTCCATGACAAAATGACGCGGATTCTTCAAAACCGTGTTGTAGATATAGTAAGCGGCACCCAATGCACCTCCCGCGTCGCCCGCAGCAGGCTGGACAAACATATCCTGGAAATCAGTTCGTTCGAGAATTTTGCTGTTGGAGACGCAATTCAAGGCGACTCCTCCCGCCATGCACAAGTTCTTCATTCCTGTTTCTTTTTGGATCTGCCTTGCCATCGCGACAACGATGGTATCGGTCGCTTTCTGAATTGAGGCCGCAAGGTCTTTATGGAATTGTGTCAATTTCGATTCCGGGTTCCGGCGGGGTTCCCTGAACAGCTGTTCGAATTTCCGGCCGGTCATTGTAAGGCCGTAGTGAAAGGTGAAATACTTCATGTTAAGCCGAAAGCTGCCATCAGCGCGTAGCAACACCAATTCCTTCATAATAAGGTCGTAGTACTTCGGCTCCCCATAGGGAGCCAGGCCCATTACCTTGTATTCTGCGCTGTTAACGCGGAAGCCGAGGTAATAGGTAAACGCAGAATAGAGCAATCCGAGCGAATGGGGAAACCAGATTGATTTGAGCAGCCGGATATCTGTTCCCGCCCCTTTCCCGTACGTCGTCGTTTCCCATTCCCCCACACCGTCAAGGGTAAGAATGGCCGCTTCGTCGAACGGAGAGACAAGAAAGGCGCTTGCCGCGTGCGACATATGATGGTCGGCGAACAGCGGCCTCTTTCCGAAACTCAACTCGTCTTCAATCCGTTGAGGGATCCACATTTTCTCTTTCAGCCATACTGGCAACGCTTTCAAGAGAGACCGGTAGCCGAGCGGAAATGTCGCCAGATAGGTTTGCACGATTCGCTCAAATTTGATGAACGGTCTGTCGTAGAATACGACATGGTCAAGATCGCTGGTTTGAAGCCCAGAAGTGCTGAGGCAAAATGCTATTGCATTGGACGGGAAGCCGTCGTCATGGCGTTTTCGCGTAAACCGCTCTTCCTGGGCCGCAGCAACGAGTCTTCCATCCTGCAACAGTGCAGCCGCGGAATCGTGGTAGAAACAGGACAATCCCAGGATATTCATTGAGGCTTTCGACAGAGACACTGCGCGCAATTCGACTGCAGAACTTTGCGATTCGGAAATTGTTCCAGGCGGGTTGAATCAGAATTGGCGCGATGCATTTTCAATCGTATGTTCCGAAGGTTCTCTCACTCTCCAATACGACGTCGACGTATCAAATGAACGCTGCAAGAAATCCTTGCGAATCAGTTTGAGAACAAGAGCGATGGGGCCAATAACCAGGACAAAGAACAACGTGAGCAAGAGCCTTGTGTTTACGAACGCGATCGCCCTGGCGAATTGCATCCACCACTTGTAGAGCTTTGATCCAATGTTCCTTATCATCTGCAATCACTTCACCCTGGTAATCACAAAAATGTAAAGAAAAACAGTCCCAGTTGCAAAACACGGGATCGTTTGCGCCTACGATTGCCAGAACGCCTTATTCCCTGATTCGTGTGCTTCTCCATCACTTCATGAGAAGCATTTTCCTGACGCTGACATTCGCGCCCGCGTCCAATCGATAGAAATACACTCCACTCGCAAGGCCGCCCCCATCAAATGAAACGCCGTGGAAACCAGCGTTCTGAACGCCATTAACCAACTCCTTCACCATTTGACCGAGAATATTGTACACTCTGAGAGTGACGATACTCCGAGCGGGAAGCGCATACTCTATGTTCGTCGACGGATTGAATGGGTTTGGAAAATTCTGACCAAGTTCAAACGCGCTCGGAACCGCGGATCGATCAGTCGCAGAAACGGATGTCAGCGACGGCACGGAAAAGTGGAACACGGTGTCGGAAAGGATGTAGACAGCAGAGCCGTAGGAGCCAAGCGTAGGACTGAATTTCATCGTATCGCTGTTGAAACTCACGGCATAGGATGTGTCGTTGTAGACATCGTTCAGATAATAGGTTTTGCCGTTGATTGGTCCGCCAGTCAGACGAACGTTGGGTCTGACACCGGATCCTGCCAAGGCAATCTGCACTGAGGTGGAATAGCCGTTGAAATTTTCAACTGCAATGCCGTTTTGGTCAGGAAATGGCCGAGTGTACGCGTAGACATAAGGATTCCCCGTCACAAGTCGATTAAATGTCTGAGTTGAAAATGCCGGGTACGTTGCGCGGATCCACGCCAAACGTTGGTAATGTGGACTGAGCAATGCCTTGCCTCCACTGTTCCAATCAATGATACCGCGCCGGCGCTGATCGAAGTTGCTGATACCCAACCCATACCCAACCTCCTGGCCAGAATAGATCATCGGAATTCCCGGAACCGT
>DATDNS010000493.1:0-2007 GCA_036518155.1 Bacteroidota bacterium | reverse complement strand
CGAAAAAGTAAAACAATGGATCCATTCGACAGTTAGGCAGTTTGGGAGGAAAGGATGGTGGAAGCAATAGGCTTATCAGCCTGAACATTCTTGACCTCTGAACCAAAAAAGGATGGTCACCCCGAACTCGTTTCGGGGTCTATCGCGTGCCGAAGAGCAGATGCTGAAACAAGTTCAGCATGACGCGTAGTGTTCTTAAGGCGATTTCAGCATGACGTATCGTGATCTCGAATTAGTTTAAGTGTCACCCTGAACTGGTTTCAGGGTCTGAGTACTGAGTGGATTCTGCAACAAGTTTGGAATGAAGTTCTACGACAAGGTTGTTAAGCTATCCAATATGTCTATTCGGGACGGAGCAATCCGCCTCTGAAAATTCTTCAACAACAAAGCGGAGGGCGATATGAAAATACTGCGAGGAGTGATGGTGATGCTCGTTTCACTGTCGGTCGCAATGCCCGCGTTTGGACAAATGACAGACAAGTACACGATTGTCATTCACGGCGGCGCGGGAACGATCAGCGAATCGATGCCGGATTCAATCAAGCAGGAATACTATGATGGATTAAAAAAGGCCCTTCAAATCGGGAAAGACATTCTCGCGAACGGAGGAACCGGTCTCGATGCTGTCGAGAAGGTGCTCAACTACTTTGAGACTGACCCGAAGTTCAATGCAGGAATCGGCGCTGTCTTCACATCCGCAGGAACGCACGAAATGGACGCCTCTATTATGGACGGTCGCGATCTCTCGTGCGGCGCTGTTGCCGGTGTTCAGCACGTTCCTCATCCGATTTCGCTCGCGCGGCTTGTTATGGAAAAGACGCCGCACGTCCTGCTTGCATATGAAGGTGCCGAGAAATTTGCCGAATCGATGGGGATCAAGCTCGTCCCGGGCACATACTTCGATACGCCGAAACGCCAGAAGGAATGGGACAATTTCAAAAAGCGACAGGCGGAGAAGGAACACGGTACCGTCGGTTGTGTTGTGCTCGATCGTTACGGGAATCTCGCCGCCGGGACATCCACAGGCGGGATGACTGGCAAAATGCCCGGTCGTATCGGCGACTCTCCCCTCATCGGCGACGGCACGTATGCGAACAACAAGACCTGCGCGGTCTCCGGCACAGGCTGGGGAGAGAAGTTTATCAAGAACACTGTTGCGTTCAACGTCTCCGCTCTCATGGAGTACAAAGGGATGACACTCAAAGAGGCGACGGACGAAATCATCTACAAGCGATTACAGAAAGATGACGGCGGGTTGATTGCGGTTGACAGGCAGGGGAACTACGCGATGCCGTTTAATTCTTCCGGGATGTTCAGAGGTGTTGCTACTTCTTCTGGCACGTTTGAGGTGAAGATCTGGAAATAACAGATTGTCCCGGGTTTCACTTTTGGACCTCGCGGAGTGAAGATCCGGAAATGAAAGGAATTTTTTTTGCGAGATTGAGAACCATGGACTATGTGATAGTCATTGCGCTTGAAGGGATTTCAGTATTTTCCCCAAGAGTGGTTTCTATTTCTCGGAAGAACGTGTTTGAGCGCAACAAGTCCTACTTGACACTGGAGTATGGAGCGGTTACTTTAATACAATAAGTCATTCTCAAGAACGCGGGTCCGGGGGGCCTGTGAACAACGGCACCAAAACAATGAGCCTCTGGATTCGCGAACGCGATGAGGGAGGCTTTTGTGTTTCAGACGGTGATGAGAAGCTAGGAGAAACCAATTATGCAAGTCGTGCAAAAGCGGAAACAGCCAAAAAACGCTAGCCTGTTTAGTTTGGCATCCAAGGTCACTCTGCCGTTCGCAGTCGCGATCGTTTTGATTGGAGGATGCAAATCAAATCCTAACGGTCCTCAAATCAGCACAAATGTCCATCTTTCCTTAAGCTATGCCACCTGCACGGAGGTAGCGTTAAATATTGGTTTTGCAGACAGTCCAAGCGGCGGTGATTACAGTGTAGAGCGAAATGGCATAATCGTCCTTGCAGGTACGTTTAGTGGGAGTGAAGCT
>DATDNS010000492.1:0-2160 GCA_036518155.1 Bacteroidota bacterium | reverse complement strand
AAAGCGTTCCATTTCCTGTACCCGATTGACTACCGACCGAAGGTTCCGGCCGCGGAAATAGCGATTCCGAACATCTCCTTCTGCAAAACGTGTTGTTGCGGTATACTTACCCGTCAATGCACCTTCATCAAACGGCACCCTGACAATGACGCCAACGCCAAGCCGTCGACACACGGGAAACAGGTTCCATTGAGGATACTGTTCAAACAGATTATAGATTACCTGGACAACATCGATTTTGTTCTCTGCAAGGGCCCCGATGACGCTATCCGGAGCCGTGTCCGGAACTGATACTCCGATGAGCCGGATCTTGCCCTGTTGTTTCAGCCAAGTCATTGCCTCAAACCACTCATTGCGAATGTTGAATGCGGTCGCCCACGTGTGGAATTGGTAAAGATCGATAGAGTCTCTCCCCAGACGGCGGAGCGACTGCTCACATTGCCCGATGATATGTGACGCGGGAAACAACTCTTGTGCGTGCGCCTTTTCGGGCGGGGGCCATGGCGAACCGGGGACCGGAGGAACCTTTGTTGCAACGACGATGTCTTCACTCCGCTCCTTCAATACTCTGCCAATCAATTCTTCGCTGTGTCCTTTTCCATATCCCTGGGCAGTATCGATGAAATTCACTCCACGATCGATCGCAGCGTGGAGTGCGCGAAGCGACTCGGTATCGTCCTGGGGACCCCACATGTCTCCGCCGATAGCCCAGGCGCCGAACCCTATCTCCGAAATCTTCGGGCCGGCGCTGCCAAGAGCTCGATACTTCAAAGTTATGTTTTCCTTCCGGGCTGACTACTGCGACAATGGAATGATTATCTCTTCCTTCCGCGGTTCCTTCAGGTCAATCAAATGCAACTCCGGCAATGAGGATAACATTCGAATACGGTGTTGCTTCTCCTGTTCTCACAAAGGCCACGTTTCCGTTCGCGCAGGTAATTTTCTTGAATTCCTCGTGATTCACTTTCTTTACTGGTACGTCATTCAAGGTCGCCATCAATTCTTCATATCCCTTGACGTTTATAGTTTCCATTTCCTTGGCTATGATGGCACCTTCCACACACAGTTCTTCCATGACAACTTGCACCGTATCGATGAATCGAGGAATATTCTTTGAGAGGGCAAGGTCTACAACTTCCGCGGAACGGGGAATCGGCAACCCGCTATCACAAATGACAAGCTTATCCGTATGTCCCATCTCAGCGATGATCAGGGATAGTTGCGCATTGAGTGTTCCAGTTTTCTTCATGATTTGGTCCCAGTTGTTACTTCGTATATTTCGTCATTTGCAGTGAAAATGTCCTGCTAGGTGAATGTGCAACGATAATCTGGCCCTTGGTATCAGGCAGATACTGAATCTGGTCACTATTTTTGCTGTGCAATAAACCGTTTGAGCTCGGCCATTGTCGGCATCGAATTCTGCGCCCCCATGCTTGTCACGGCGCACGCTGCGACCGCATTGGCGAACCGGATCGCTTCATGCTTCGAATCACCTCTTGACAATGAAAAGGCAAACGCTCCGGAGAAAGCATCTCCCGCTGCCGTCGTATCGACGGCACGAACCCGGTACGACGGAAACATCCGGACTTCTTCCGCGGAAACCAGGAGACACCCTTTTGCTCCCATGGTTATGATAACGTTGGAGACTCCGATGCGGAGCAGTTTTTTTGCAGCAATGACCGCCGTGTGTCTATCGCGGACCTTCATCCCTGTCATCAATTCAATTTCAGTTTCATTCGGCGTGAGGTAATCGAGCACCCTTAGCAGCCGCACCGGAAGCCGTTTGCCGGGTGCGGGATTCAACAGCGTGATTGCGCCATACCGTCGCGATAGCCGAGCGGCTTCGATAATCGTCTCCAAGGGGGTTTCAAGCTGCAAAAGCACTACGCTCGCGGCGGCAAAGGCATTACTTCTCTTCCGAATGTCCGAGGGCCTGAGCTTCATGTTGCTCCCGGAGATGACGACGATTTCATTTTCCCCACTCTCTTCAACGGTGATGAGCGCAATGCCTGTCGACGATGAACTGTCGAAGGAGCAATACCGTAGATCGACGCCGTCACGCTTCATACCCTTCACGAGAGAGTCTCGGAAAACATCATCCCCCATTTTACCGATAAATTGTACCTTTGCGCCCAGTTTTGCGCAACACACCGCTTGATT
>DATDNS010000491.1:0-6357 GCA_036518155.1 Bacteroidota bacterium | reverse complement strand
AAAAATGCCCGGAGGAGGTGATGGCTGTTTCAGCGCAATCGCAAACGGCAGGACGTTCTACTACATCGCGACCCAGAACGGAAATATTTTGAGGCTTGTACCACAAGCTGATTACTCGCTGCCGTACACCTGGACCGTGGTTACGCCGAGTGGTGCGACCGGATTCATGTTTGTCGCACCGTATGCGCTTGACCCGAACAATTCGAACATTATGTATCTTGCAGGAGGAACCGAAATCTGGGTGAACAGTGATTTGAGTGCAATTGCCAACTTTCAGAACAACACGACTACAAACTGGACCGGCCTGACGAATACGACCGTCGTCGGACACAATATCACGGCGATTGGCGTATCGACGTCTCCGGCAAACAGGCTGTATTACGGCAACGACAACTCGCAGGTCTTCAGAATGGACAATGCGAATGTCGCAACCGGATCGACGAATCCCACGGATATTTCAGACGTGAGTTTCCCGGCAGCAAGTTATGTCAGTTGCGTTGCGGTCAACCCGAGAAATGCGGATACGGCGATCGTCGTGTTTTCTAATTACAACGTGCTGAGCTTGTTCTTCACAGGAGATGGTGGCACGAGCTGGACTTCCATCGGTGGAAACCTTGAAGAATTTGTGGACGGAACAGGCAGAGGTCCGTCGTGTCGGTGGGCAAGTATCCTGCCGACAAAGAACGGAATCCAGGTGTATGTTGCCACAAGTACGGGTCTCTACTCGTCAAGTGCGATCAATGGGACATCCACAGTATGGGCGCTCGAGGGCTCTTCAGTAATGGGGAACATTGTCACGACGATGGTGGTGACAAGGGCTTCTGACGGCCTCGTGGCTGTCGCAACACACGCAAACGGAGTGTTCAGCGCGCAGGCGGTCACAAGCGTGCAGACCCAGCATCCCGCGTTGCCCCTCGCATTTTCGCTTTCGCAGAATTTCCCGAATCCGTTCAATCCATCGACGACAATTCACTATTCCATTCCAGACAAAGGAGTGGTACGGCTGACCGTCTTTGATATCGCCGGGAGGCAGGTCGCCACACTCGACGAAGGGGAAAAACCTGCGGGATCCTATACGGCAGTGTGGAACGGGACGTCCGCAAACGGAGCGCAGGTGGCTTCCGGCGTTTATTTCTACAGGCTTGAATCCTCCGGCCTTAACATCACGAGGAAAATGGTCCTCCTGAAATAATTGGAAGTGCTCGTTGGCCAACCGGCGTGCGGTTCTGCCGCGCGCTGGTGATGGTCCATTACGTATCGAGAGAACAAATGAACTTCTCTGCAACAAGAAAAACTTTTCTCGTCACACTTGCGTTCGTTGTCTGTCTGATATTCTCCATCCTTGCCTCAAGAAATCCACGGAGACTTCATGTTCCCGCATCCGCGGCTTCATCGATTGAAGGAACGGAAGATCCTCGCGCGAGAATAGCGTTCGAATGGCTGAAATATCACGATCCGGCCACCGGAGATATTCCGCGGGACATTCGAAGACAGGAACTGGCAGTGGCTGCGCGGATCCCCACGGTCGAGTCGATGTGGGGGAGACTTGGCAAGTCGTCGGGAGGGGAGAGTGTCCAGTCGACGATATGGGTCCGCAGAGGTCCATACAATGTCGGTGGCCGAACCCGTGCCTTCGCCGTGGATGTCAATGACACCAGCATTCTGGTGGCAGGAGGGGTGTCCGGAGGCATGTGGCGATCTACCGATGGAGGCGTGGATTGGACTGTGACCACAGACCCTGGTGAACTCCATAGCGTCACCTGCCTTGTTCAGGACACGAGGCCGGGCAAGACCAATATCTGGTACCACGGCACGGGGGAACTGTTCGGCAATTCAGCTTCCATGGCGTCTGCGCCGTATCGCGGCGACGGACTGTTCAAGTCAACCGACGACGGAATGAGCTGGGCGCGCTTGCCGTCTACGGCCGTTCACACGCCGCAGGTATTTGTCCCGCCGTGGGATTATGTGTGGAATGTGGCGACCGATAATTCCCGCGCGGATTCGGACGTGGTCTATGCTGCGACCATCGGGGCCATTATGCGGTCGAATGATGGCGGCACTTCGTGGCAACTTGAAAAAGGAACAGTCACGAATCCAAGTGTCAATCCTCAGGGACCGTTCGGTCCGAGGTTTACCGACGTTATCGTTACGCCCAATGGCGTGGTGTATGCCGGTCTCAGCTGGTTGAATCTTCAGCTCCAGACCGGCGTTTCGGCAGTAGACGCTGGAATCTGGCGTTCTCCTGACGGTCTCACCTGGACCAATATCACACCGCCCGCCTGGCCCTCGGCAAACTATACGCGTATTGTTCTCGCGTGCGCTCCTTCGAATCCAAACGCAGTCTACGTGCTGGCCGAAACACCCGGCGTAAATCCGACAGAGCATAGTCTCTGGAAATATACGTACCTGTCGGGTGACGGAACGGGTGCCGGTGGCGCGTGGCAAAATCGATCAGCGAATTTGCCGAATGAAAACGGTGCAACAGGGGCATTCTATTCACAGAACTCCTATGACCTCGTCATAGGTGTGAAACCGGACAATGAACAGGTTGTATTCATCGGTGGAATCAGTCTTTACCGATCCAACGATGGCTGGGCGACCAATACCAACTGGAAAAGGATCGGCGGGTATCTTGCTCCCGGGACGTATCAGCAGTGGGCAAACCATCATTGTGATCAGCATAGCATTTCCTTCAATCCGCGGAACCCCGGCATTCTTTTGAATGGCAACGACGGCGGCGTCTATGTGACGTACAATGATACGAGCAATTCCGTCATCTGGAATTCACTCAACAATGGATACTATAACACGCAGTTCTATGCCGTCGCTATCGACCACGGAACGGCAGGGGATCTCGCCGTTATGGGGGGCATGCAGGATAACGGTACGTACTTTACAAACAACGGCGCTGCAGATGTCAACTGGGTACAGGAGCTGGGCGGAGACGGGACGTATTGTTCCATCGCCGACGGTGGTACCTCCGACATCTTTTCATCCCAGGAGGGAAACTACTATCTGGCATATTTCAACGATGTCGGTGATTATACGCAATGGACCTGCATAACGCCGACAGGTGCCGGGCCCTTCCTGTTTGTGAATCCTTTTGCACTGGACCCCAATAATCAGAATCGAATGTATCTTCCGGCTGGAAATACGCTTTGGAGGAACAACAATCTCGCCGGGATACCGCTGTATAGCACCAGCACGACAACAAAGAACTGGGACAGTCTCTCCGCCACACGCCTGGCAGGCATAACGTACACTGCCGTAGCTGCTGCAAAAGTGCCATCTGGAAGAGTGTATGTTGCGTCTTCTGACGGTCACGTCTTTCGACTTGAAAATGCAAATACGGGGAATCCCTCTCCCATCGATATTTCGTCGGGCAAAGGGCTCCCTGCTGCGTATGTGAATTGCATTGCAGTTGACCCATCCAACGGCGACAAGGCTCTGCTGGTGTTTACCAATTACGGGGTACAAAGTCTCTTCTCCACGTCTGACGCCGGAAATTCCTGGACACCGGTTGGCGGTAACCTGGAACAAAATCCTTCCACCGGATTGGGAGGAGGTCCCTCGACACGATGGGCTGCGATTCTGCCGCCGGGTGGTCGTGCATCATACTTTGTCGGTACCAGCGTTGGACTCTACTCAGCTTCATTCCTCAACGGGATCTCGACGGTATGGACTCAGGAAGGATCTTCGTCCATTGGCAATCTGCCCGTCGATATGATCCAGGTGCGCCCCTCGGATGGGTACATCGTTGTGGCAACGCACGGTGGAGGGATCTTCAGCGCGTTCGTCGGTCTTCAAATTTCGGTTTATCCCGGTGATGCCAACAACGACGGTGTGGTCGATGTGCGCGACCTGCTTCCGATCGGCAGGTTTTATGGAACTCACGGACCTGCGAGGCTGGGGGGCAACACCACGTGGGGCCCTCAGACCCTCGCAACTGCCTGGACTCCGGCAGATGCAGGATTCGCGGACTGCGATGGGAACGGGGTGGTGGATTCAAATGACGTCGTCGCATTGATTCAAAACTGGATGGCAACGCGCTCCCAGGGTGTCCCGGCAACCATCGATTACCGGGCAGCCGCTGCGGAAATCCTGGGGGCTCTGGATAACCAGACGACAGGTTCTTTCGCGAGCGCAATGCGCAATGCAGTTCTTGAGTATGTGAATCGCGGATCCAACGCTCCTTCAGAGTTTGCGCTTCACCAAAATTATCCGAATCCGTTCAATCCATCAACGAACATTCAGTTTTCGGTACCGCAGGGCGTGACTTCGGCGACATTGACCGTCTATGATATCGCGGGACGTCTCGTCTGGCAGCAGCGCATGGACGGATTGACACCGGGGGGCCATACAGCACGATGGGATGGACGTGCTGCCGGGGGGAGCACAATGGCGAGCGGGGTTTATTTCTACAGGCTCGTTGCCGGAGGTCAGGTCGCAACCAAACGAATGGTTCTTCTCAAATAGATCTTCTCAAGAATCATGAAACGAATAATCGCTTTCATCGCCGCAGTAGTTGTGCTTTCGGGATGCGGGAAGAAAAACAATCCCGTTTCTCCTCCGACCGTGATTGATTTCCCACCCGACACAAAATTCTCAGTAACTTTGTACTCTCCTGCGCAATCGGTCTCCGTCGGCGGAACATTTGAAGTCAGGGTAGTGCTTTACAATGTCAGCAATGTCTTTGGGGCTGCTCTCAGTGTGAGTTATCCGGGCGCGGTCGTCGACGTGCTCGGTGTAACGGGGGGAGGGACGTTTCTACCCGCTGCAAGCGTCATCGACGTTTCCAGGATTGAGCCTGATTCCAACCGGGTCAGTTACGCTGTCTCGTACGAGAATGCGACAACGGGCAGCTCGAGCACCGGAAGCGGAGTGCTTTGCAGGATTCAATGCAGGGCCAAAGCTTCCGGTACGGCCGCGTTTGCCATTAATCAGAGCACCCTGGAAATCAAAACGGCAAACGGGACCCTGATCCCTGGATTCTCGAACCTGCTGGTGGAAAATTTATCGATTGGCATCCATTAGGGCGTGTCGCTCCTCCTGGATCAGCCAATTCCACTATTCCCCGGTCCGAACGAACATCCTACGGAAGTCCCAGAAATGAAAAAGACCCTTTTGGTATTCCAAAAGGGTCTTTTGTTAAATCGTAGCGAGGTGAAAAGCGGCTAAGCCTCTTCCATCGCGGCGCGTTGAGCACGCCGGATTGCTTTAGCGAGCTTCATTCGTTTCTTGACAGAAGGCTTGGTAAAAAACGAACGTTTCTTCACTTCTTTGAGGATGCCGGATCGTTCGTACTTCTTTTTGAAACGCCGGATGGCGCGATCGATGGGTTCGTTTTCACCGATGATAATGCCGACCAAGAAATTCACCTCCTTCGGGTTCTTACGAGACTTGTGAAATGGGCTGTGGATTCAATTCTTCAAGCGGTTCGGGAACGATGTTTTCGATGAGCTTTCGTTCTCCGTTCTTTTCGAACGAAACCAGGATCGAATGAATTCCGTTCGAAGTCGTTTCCTTTTTCAAAACCGTGCCGACGTCGTCCCAATCCATATGGTAGATTGCCTGACCGACCGTATACACTTTGTCCTTGGCGTATTCAGTACAGGTGCTGCGGTCAATCTTCGCCGCCGTCTCATGTTTGTCTTTTGAAACCGGTGCAACCGTCACCAACGCGCTGTGTTTGCATCTTGTGCACCGGTACCATACCTTCAGTGGTTCACCTTCGGGTGATGATGCCGGCATTTCGCCGATCCGTTCCATCTTCGTCTGCTTGTGGCAGTAAGCGCAATCATGCATCATAAATTTTGTTCGGGCCATCGCTCCCACCCCTCTCCTTATTGATGAAATATGATAATGATTCGGCTTGATTCAGCGCGGAAGACCGGGATTACTATGCAACGCGGGACCAAGAAACCATCTAAAAGTACGCAAATTCCCGTGGCAAGTCAAGCGCTTTCCAAAGGGCAAGATTGACTGGGATGGCGCTGCAATGCGCTGTTTCAGGATGACACGGACTCGACCGCAACGGCCGGTCATCTTCCATTCGCGAAACGTCTGCCACGTCTTTCATTCGGGGAGTCGCGAATGCCGTGAAAGTGAAGGGATTCAAAACCAGGGCGGAGAATCCCCGATCGAACCGAGTTGCGCCGCGCTTCAAAACAGAGAATATCGAAAATCCTGATGGTTCGAATGAAACAGATCCTCAACTTGCGTGGGTTGGTTCCGCGGATCAAGACGAATCAACTCATCGTTGTCGTCTGCGCGGTGTTTTTCATGGCGGGGGTCCTGAGTCTCAACCGCGTACTGATCTACACGCCCGATAGCGCACGGTATCTGGCCTGGTCTCAA
>DATDNS010000490.1:0-4233 GCA_036518155.1 Bacteroidota bacterium | reverse complement strand
TTCCTGGATCTCAGCATCGATCGCAGCTCCGTCTGGCAGTCGACGGATGATATCACGACGGTAGTACATCAACCCAATGTCAATATACATGGGCATCGCAACTAAACGGCCATCGATCTTACACGACTGATTCGCATACGACAGAAGCTGCTCTTGTTCACCCGTCGTGAAATGCGCGTCAAGAGGCTCGGCCCACCGTGCAAATCGCGGTACCCAGATCAAGTCGACCGCGAAGACGTCGATCTTATCACTTTTACTTCGAAGCGAACGTGCAAGAAGTTCTTTGCGTTCGTTCGTGCTGAATTTTTCAAACGGAAGGTCGACCGGAACAACTTCAATGCTTCCCTCGTGGCGTTTGTTGAATTCCGCAATGATGAGGCGATGTGCCGGAGAGATGTTATCGGCAAAGTATACTTTCGCCGCTTCTTTCTCCCTTTTCGAGCCGGCCGCCGGCGACCCGGCAAACAAAACAAGCATCAGGAATGCAGGAATTATTCCGGCTCCAAACAGTGCGACGATCGTTCGCCGATGGAACATTCCATTTTTCCTGAGAGCGTTCATCCGGAATTCCTAACCTCATGTGGCGCATCGAGGATGGGCCGCAATTCCTTGTCGAGGAAGCCAAACAACGATCGTAGATATCCGGACAAGGCCTGTTCGTCTTGAGGTGAGTACTTCTTTCGTTCATTCGCATAGTTGAAGCGAACGTCGATCACATACGATGCCGAATCCAGGCGTGTTATCGCCATTGCCATCAAAACCACCCTCGATGAATTTGACAACGTATCCCGCACCGTTTTCTCTCCAAGAACTCTGCCCGCCTCTTGCTCAAGTCTCAGAAATGCAAAATGTTCCCGATTCCCGAACCGGTGAATAGCGTCGAACAATGTACCGGGTGAAGTCTTGTAGATCCTCCACGTTTGCCCGGCGTCGGGAGAAACGACATCCGTTGTTGAACACGAATTGAGTGCAATGGCCAGGACAATAATTGAGAAGTAGTTCACCATTGGGAGCGTTGCCGGCGTACGCGACAACCTTGTGTCTCTGCCACACCGTAGAATCAACGCAGGTGCGCCCGCTTCGTAGGTGGCAGCCTGTTGCGAGATAATTGGACCAATGTAGCAAATAATATCAGAGTTTCCACCGGCTGCCAAGAAACGAAAAGCAAGAGTCTAAACGGTTCCCAGAATTGACAACTGCAACGTTGTCATATCACGGCATCCTCACTTCAGACGAAGTAGACAGAGGCAGGCAACTCTCACCTGAAGAACTCAAACCTTTCCGGGTAAACAGCGTGTGGATGACGCATGTCATTTGCAACAGGCGGCGTTCAGTATCCTTCCGGGTGTAATGTCTGTTTGAACGCGTGTTCGTGGCATTCTGTCCGTGAAGCCTTGAGACCTGAAGGTTTAATGTGATCGATCCTGAAAGAGCAGAGGGATGAACGCTGCAAGGTTGCGGCGCCAAACCATCCACGTATGTCCCCCGGGGGTTTCGACTGCCGTATGCCGGATTTTCCTGGAGTCGAGCCAAATGTTCAGCTTCCTGTTCACGGTGATGAGATGGTCATCCGTACCGCAGGATATCCACAGTAGTCGGAGTCTGTCACCGGCATTTGCCGGAAGATTGTCGAACATGTTGTCGAAATCATCGCCCAGTCCCCCCGAACTGAAGGCACCAATCCAGGCAAAATCGTCGAGTTCGTTCAGACCGGTAAAAAGAGACTCGGCACCCCCCATCGAAAGCCCTGTGATTGCTCGCGCATCGCGGCCGGCGAGGACGCGATAGGTTCGCTCAACTTGTGGAGCAACTTCCTTCATAAGAGCTTCTCGAAACCTCAAGTAATTCCTGTCCCTCAACGTGCGATCCTGTAATCCGGGTCCCCCCCGTTCCACAATTTCGGGAGCACCGTACCCAAGAGGCATGACGACGATCATCGGTTTCCCTTTTTTTTGTGCAATGAGATTGTCGAGGATGAATTGGGCTCGTCCGACTGCAGTCCAAGCGCTTGCATCGTCGCTGAAGCCGTGAAGAAGAAAGAGGACGGGGTACTTTTCTTTTCCGGCTGAATCGTAACCCGGCGGTGTGTACACATAGAAATCCCGTTTGTCACCGACGACGGCAGAGGTGTAATAATGGTGATGGACGATCCCGTGTTGCACATCGTTCAATTGCCACGGGAGTGTATCCGGCCCCGGCACGTACACCTGGCTCTGGGTAAATAACAAGTTGTTCTTAATGACCGGATTCGACGGGTCAAACTGATTGACGCCATCGACAAGGAACGAATAACCGTACACATCCGGCTCGAGCGGATCCGTTGTGATACTCCAAATTCCGTCAGAACCTTTGTTCATCGGCATCGTTTCCGCCCCCTCGCGCGCGAGCTGGACTTTTTGGGCATTGGGCGCAGCAAGCCGGAACGTAACCCGGCGATCGCGGTGGACTTCCGGCGAGACCACCCCCTGACGGGCCTGGGAATCAATAGCCAGTATCAACACCATAAGACCTATGAATAGTGATCGAAAGTCTTTCATTGATATGTTCTCCTTGCGTGAAGAATGGAAATTCAAACATGCCCGCAATCTCTCCCGGTCAGGTGCACTGACAAACAGCATCGCCGTAAAAACTTGGCACGCTGACGGTTGACAATCCGGCCTAATGTGGTTGTCACCGTTGTGTAAGCTACGACATCGTACTACCACGCCATCACTAATACGCGATTCTCGACCACAGACTAATTCTCGACGATGATGCGCGGCGTGGGAATACCGGGCCTTCTCTTTCCCAATGATATCATTTGTACTGTTCCAATGTACAATAGAGTCAATTCCAGGTTTAATAAAGTCGCAGCACGACAGGTCGAAGAGAACGTACAACAATGTTCCAAACAATGCCAGAACTCATACTGTCAACTCATTATTCAGGTTTTAAGTCGCGTTTTCATTGAACATCCCGATTCATCTGGATTTTTGTATCAACTCCAGGTATGTTCTCGACGGCATTCTGTTGTTTCACGCGTTGCAGGAAACGGCGATAGTTGATCTAAAAGGCCTTGGGTGAACGAACAGGTATTCCTGCACCACTTGAGGTTTACCGAAAAGATGATTTCTACCTTAAGATAACTCTCAGCGCATACTATTGAGGTTGCACAATGAAAACCAGGATAGCAATTCTCATCCTTTTCCTCTTTCTCGGCGCTATGCAGACTTTCTTCTCTTCTTGTTCAATCCTTTCCGTGTTTGAAAGGAGCGATGATTTTGTGCGGGTCCAAGGGACACAGCTCTTCCACAACGGATCGCCATACTATTTTGCCGGCACAAACATGTGGTATGGATGTTATTTGGGATCCCCCGGATCAACGGGTGACAGACCGAGACTTCTTCGTGAGCTGGATTCCTTGAAATCCTATGGGTTCACGAACGTCCGTGCACTCGCGGCTTCCGAGCAATCAGCGCTACGCCGCTCGGTCAAACCGGCGATCCAAACGGCGCCGGGTGTTGTCGACGACTCGTTGCTTCAGGGTCTCGACTTCTTTCTTGCGCAAATGTCAAGGCGTGGCATGCACGCCGTGTTGTACCTGGGAAATTACTGGGAATGGTCGGGGGGAATGTCCCAATACAACGTCTGGTCTGGTGCCCATGCGGTCGACCCTGAGGATACTACACAGGGTTGGGGTGCATTTATGGATTTTTCCGCAACTTTTTACGCGAATCCAAAGTCGCAAAAATTGTATCGCAACTATCTCCGGATGATCATCGAACGGAAGAATACCGTCAACGGCAGACGTTATGCCTGTGATCCGACCATTATGGCGTGGCAGCTGGCAAATGAACCAAGACCGGGACGAGAACATGGAAGCGGAGAGAAGAACCTTTCTGCATTCTGCAAATGGATCGACGAAACCGCGATGTACATCCACTCCCTCGATACGAATCATATCGTCAGCTCGGGCAGCGAAGGCACAATCGGGACTCTACGCTCAGAAGATCTGTTCGTCCAGGCATTTCAAACGCCGCATATTGACTACCTCACATTCCATCTTTGGCCACGCAATTGGGGCTGGTTCAATCCTGAACGGTGGGAGGAGACTCTGCCCGCCTCCGAGGCAAATGCCAAATCCTACATTGAACAACACCTTGCGCTGGCAAGGAAGATCGGCAAACCCATCGTCATGGAAGAATTTGGTCTCGACAGGGATAACGGGTCCATTTTCCCCGGGACTCCGGTACG
>DATDNS010000489.1:0-2488 GCA_036518155.1 Bacteroidota bacterium | reverse complement strand
GTCGGTAATTCGTGCGATTGTCGATCCGACGGAAGTTGTTACAATGGTTAGCGTGGAATCCGTGACTCTGCAGTGAGCCGCACCTCCGTTCGGAGGAGCAACAGCATATGGGGGTATGCCCCCTGTAAGCGCGAGAACGATGGTATCTTGAGGAAAACTGTAGACAGTATCGAAGCCAACCGTCAGGCCGCCGATGAAAACCGGCGCCTTGGTGGGAGTTTTGCCTTCATCGGCGCAACCCGAGAGAACGGCGATGAGTACGGCCGCGGAAGCTGCGAATTTTAGCGTAGTGTTCATTGTGCTTATCCTTCACGCCAAACAACATTTTCCCTCCCGGCATACTCGTATTTCAAAACCCGCGACATGACTCATTAGTTCCTGACTCAGACAAAAAAATGAAACAGAAGAACAAATTCATTTGTACTCTTGTTATTTGTATTCGGGACGGTATTGATGTTCAACCGGTACAGAGGACGCACTTCGACGCCGGAAAGCAGAAAGAATTCCGCGCCGACAGTGACCTGACTGAAAATACCATTCTTGATGTCCTTATCCGGATCGTACGACTCATACGCCAGTTTCAAATCAATCCCCTGATACACCACCCAGTTCAATTCATTCCACCACATGAGACCAACGGTGGTCGGCAACGCTGGTTGGGCGTGTTCGACGTAGTCCATTTCGCTCGTCAGCGTGAGGTTTTCAAAAACCGTCAGTGCACCGAAGACGCCATAGAACGTCTGGCGATTCGTCGCTGTCGGAGAATCGTAATATGACCCGCCGAAATTCCAGTTGATGTCCGCCAGCCTGAATCGGGCATCGCCCCGCAGAGCGAAACTTTTATTCTTCGTGCCCGTGGTCGGCAGGCTGACTCCGGGAAATCCGTCGAAGACACCTGCGTTGAAGGTAAAGATACTTGGCGCAAACCCAAGCTCAAGTCCGGTATCCTCCGAAAGCTCTCCGAAGCGAAGCCCGGTTGGATAGCCTGCCGGGAACTGGCCTGCAAATTGGACTCCCGGATTGTACGGGCCACCCCGGATAAAGTAATTGTGGTCGTCGACTTTTGTTCCGTAGGCCGGAACGAACCGGCCAACCTTGATATATCCATCCATGGGCAGGATCCTTGCCAACCCGAAAATCTCGGCATCGCCCAGGAAATCCTTGTCCGCGTAGATCTGAAACATCTTGTTAACACGAAAGTCGAGATAGAAAGCGGCCTGCATCTGAAAGAACGTACTCGCATGATTTTGCGTTTCATAGTAGAACATTGACCGGTAGTCGCCACCGAAGGAGAGGCTTGGACCCAGTTTCGTCGAGAAGTCGTCGTAGTCTGTGAGGTTCTTGTAAGTTGGCAGCGTGATATCATCCCGTCCGTAGGTGGAGCCGTATTCGTTCCGCATGCCCTTCCCGGTCGGGTTCACGTGGCAAGCCCCGCACTTGAAACCGGTTCGGCTTGCATATTTTGGCAAGGCATCGCAGGTCGTCGAAGCCAGCAACATCACGCACACGATCGAGGCAAAGAACAAGATTGATTTCATGGTGACTCCTGACGAAAAAGTGGGCGTTCTATCCGGAAACTATCCGCCAATATAGACAAGGATAGTACGAAGTTCAATCATCTGTCAATCGACCATGCTTGATTCTTCGTTGAGCGTAACCTACATTGAACGCCATCCTTGACACAGCACTTGTATTGAACACTCAAACCCCATGAAGAAGTTTCTCAGTCACCTCGAATGCAGCGTCTGCAAGACAGTTCACTCCCCGAAGGAAGTGCAAACCGTCTGTAAATCGTGCGGAAAATCGCTCCTTGCGCGCTATGATCTCAAGAGTGCGAAAAAAGAATTGAAGCGCTCCGACGTGGCAGCACGCTCGAATTCGTTCTGGAAGTTCTCATCCCTGCTCCCCGTCGAAGACGAGAGCAACGTTGTTTCGCTCGGCGAAAGCGTCACCCCACTTGTGAAGCTTGCCAGGATTGGGGGCGAACTTGGCATGAAGGAGCTGTGGATGAAGGACGAGGGCCTTCTCCCGACGGGATCATTCAAGGCACGTGGACTCGCGCTTGCAGTTTCAAAGGCCAAGGAACTCGGCGTGAAGAATATTTGCCTTCCTTCTGCCGGGAATGCCGCCGGCGCATCTTCCGCCTACGCTGCGCGGGCCGGATTGAAATGTTTCGTCTTCATGCCGGAAGACACTCCCAGCGTGAATATCAAGGAGTGTCAGGCCTACGGCGCGCAGGTGGCACTGATAAAAGGAACGATCAGCGATGCCGGCAAGGCAATGGGAGAAGCACGCAAAGCCTTTCCGGACTGGTTTGACGTTTCGACGCTCAAGGAACCATACCGCCTCGAAGGAAAGAAGACGATGGGGTACGAGCTTGCCGAGCAATTCGGATGGACACTTCCCGATGTGATTTTCTATCCCACAGGTGGTGGAACCGGACTCATCGGCATGTGGAAAGCGTTTGATGAAATGGAACAACTCGGCT
>DATDNS010000488.1:0-5215 GCA_036518155.1 Bacteroidota bacterium | reverse complement strand
CCTTGAGTAAGCGGTGAACAACGGTATGAAGAAACGAACGAGCAACCGCGCGCACTTCTCCGGATCACACACAACCAGGGCGGGCACGGTGGAGATCAGGCCGGCAACCATCGCAGATGCGGGACGTATTGCCGAGCTTTCGACTCAACTCGGATATCCTGCCTCAAAGAAGGAGATGAAGCTGCGCATCGCGACAGTGGCCCGGCGTAACGACCAGAAGATTTTTGCCGCAGTTGTGGACGGCGTGATCGCAGGCTGGCTCGAGATATTCCGGCCGCGGTCGGTACTCAACTGGGGCAAGGCCGAAATCGGTGCGCTTGTCGTTGATGATCGTTACCGGCGAAGGGGAGTAGGAAATGCATTGATGGAAACAGCACACGCGTGGGCAAAGAAAAACCATTGCCCGTTCGTGTACCTGAGGTCGAACGTTGTCCGTAGCGATGCCCACAAGTTCTACAAACGTTCGGGATACACGGTATTCAAGACCCAGCTCGTCTTCCGCAAGCTCTTTCGTGTGCCAAGGTACAGTGCTCAAAAATGAAGAAGGCAGCGGCGTGGATGGAACCGTACGACAAAATGAAAGGATTGTTGTGACCGCACACAGAAAGGCTGGGTTCATCCTCGCATTCTTGTTGTTGATCCTTCTTCCCGGTTCTCGTTCTCTGCTAAGCGCTCAGGTACGCACTGACTCACTGAAAGAGGCCGACCCCGCAGTGCTCCAAAAGCTCGAGTGGTTTCAGGATCTAAAATTCGGACTGATGATGCATTGGGGGCCTTACAGCCAGTGGGGTGTGGTGGAATCGTGGTCCATTTGCAGCGAAGACGAACCGTGGTGTCAGCGCACGATGCAAAACTATGTTGAGTACTGTGAGGCGTACGAACAATTGAAGGATACGTTCAATCCGGCAAAATTCAATCCCGATCAATGGGCCGACGCTGCCCGATATGCCGGGATGAAATACGTTGTTTTTACAACCAAACACCACGACGGCTTCTGCATGTTCGATACCAGGCAGACAGATTATTCCATCACAGATTCAGGGTGTGCATTCCACGCAAACCCGAGGGCAAATATCACAAAGGAGATATTTCATGCCTTCCGAAAGGACGGATTTGGAATCGGCGCCTATTTTTCCAAACCCGATTGGCACAGTCCGTACTACTGGGATCCGTATTGGGCCCACGCCGACCGGAATGTCAACTACAGCATCGAAAAACATCCGGACATTTGGAAGAAGTTTGTTCAGTTCACATACAATCAAATTCAGGAGCTGATGACCGGCTATGGTCCTATCGATATCCTATGGCTGGACGGAGGTTGGGTCAATCCCGCAAACAGAAACCAGGATATCGACATGCCGGCCATTGCACGGATGGCCCGCTCGAAGCAGCCTGGACTGATAATCGTCGACCGTGACGTCGGCGGAAAATACGAGAACTACAAGACGCCTGAGCAACAAGTTCCTGACAGGCCGCTGCGCTACGTGTGGGAAACCTGCATGACCATGGGAAATTCCTGGTCCTATACTCCCGACGACAACTACAAGACGACATCGCAGCTCGTGCACTTGCTGGTGGACATCGTTGCAAAAGGCGGCAACTTCCTTCTCAATATCGGCCCCACCCCTGAGGGTGATTTGCCTCCCGTGGCTCTCAAACGTCTGCAAGAGATTGGAGATTGGATGAAGGTCAACGGAGATGCTATTTATTCGACCCGTCCCGTTGTTCCCTATGCGAAGGACAACCTCCGGTTCACCAAAACAGAGCACGGAAGCGTCAATGCGATTTATCTCTCCGCCGACAGCGAGAACGTGATGCCTGCGGAGATACATCTCGACTTCCTCGTTCCTTCGGAAAACTCCAACGTCTATCTTCGGGGTTACCCATCGCCGTTGAAATGGGAACGCTTTGGATTTGGCGTCACCATCATTGTTCCGGAAGTCGCACGGAAGAATCCACCGTGCAAGTTTGCGTGGACATTTGTCATTGACAAACCGGCGAAGATCATCGAATGACCTGCATTGGAATGAACGTGCGACTTGCTGCCATCGTAATTGCGATAAACGCATTCGCGTGGCAAACAGGGGTTGCCCGGCAACGGACGGATCCGGCCACGGTTGCGATCCGGGAAGCCGTATCGCATTCGCCGTCGGGATTTTTGCAGGGATACAGAGAAAGCATATCCGGCGAGACGATATCCTACCACTCGCCGATTGAATATGTCAAAGACGCCCTTCTCGTTCGTGCGATGGATGGAAATGGAGAAATCGCCTGGAAGACACAAATCGTCCCAACGAGGACGGAGGACTCTGTCGTTACGTTTTTCTGGCTGGCGGGACTTGCAGCAAGCAAAGGCGTGCACCGTTTCGAGATGAGCATCGATAATGCCCCAACGCTTGCGTTCACCTCCCGGGCTGATTCTTCCGAAAAAGTGCTGGCCTTTCGGGGTAATCGGGGAGAACAGCTCAAGTTTGTTGTCACAGAAGTCGACCAGTTTGGGGATTTGTTTGGATACATGTTCCTCACAATGCCCGCGAATCTGACCGTCCCCGGACATCCTCTCACACTGCGTGTGGCGGGAGCCGCCGAACAAAGCACGGCCTGGTACATGACATTTGAGAATGCCCTTTCGTCGAAGATTCGGAGTGAGGGATTATCGCTCCTCGTTGCCCGGGGCGATTCGATTCTGCAGCTGATCAAGGTTGGTATTGAACATTACGGGAGTCCGGCCACATTCGACGTTTACATCGATCCGACACGACGAGTGAGAACAACAATCAGTTGGGGCGCCGCATCGATTCTATTGCCCATTCCACGGGTTCTTCGGTCGGAAAAGAAAATCGTCATCATTGAATCTGAAGGGAAGAGCATCGAGAAGGACACCGTCGTGATTGTTCCGGTCCACCAGCGGACCTTTTACTTGCTGCCGCATTCACACACGGATATAGGGTACTCCGATTATCAGGCGACAGTCGAAAAGAACCATATGCGATATGTCGATGAAGCTATCCGGCTGGCAGAGAAGACAAGCGCTTATCCGCCTGAGGCGCGATTCAAATGGAACGTTGAGGTGATGTGGCCTCTCGAGAGTTATATCAATCGGGCCAGTAAGCCACAAAAGAATCGTCTTCTGGATGCCATCCGGAAGAACTGGATCGGGTTGAACGGGTTCTACGCCAACATGCTCACCGGCCTTTGTCGCCCCGAAGAATTGATTCACACGACCGACTATGCCAGAACACTTGTGCAGCAATTTGGGCTTACCGTGAATACGGCAATGATCAGCGATATTCCTTCCTATACCTCAAGCACGGTCACGGCACTGAGTCTTGCCGGGATCAAGTATCTCTCGAGCGGACCGAACTACATGCCGACCAACCCCGACGGGGGCGACAGGATCGGCTATGCTCTGAAGAGTTGGGGCGACAAGCCATTCTATTGGGAATCGCAATCCGGACAGCACAGGGTTCTCTTCTGGATGGCCGGCAGGGGCTATTCATGGTTCCACGGTCTCAACATGGGAAAATTGCGAACAGCATCGTTGACGACGATATGCGAATATCTTGAAGAACTGGAAGCGAATCACTACCCGTACGACATGGTTCAGGTGCGCTACACGGTGGATGGCGATAATGGACCTCCCGACCCGGATCTTTCAGACTGTGTCAAAGCCTGGAACGAGAACTACGTCTCTCCGAAGATGGTGATCGCAACTTCCCGTGAGATGTTTGAACAGTTCGAGGAAAAATACGGAAGTGAACTTCCGGTTTATCGCGGCGATTTCACTCCGTATTGGGAAGATGGCGCAGCTTCGACGGCGAAGGAAGAAGCCATGAATCGTACTACGGCGGAGAAGTTGATCCAGGCAGAAGCACTTGAGGCCATGACGAGGGCGAACGATCCTGGTTTCTCCGCATTCTATGCCGCGTGGCGGAACGTGGTACTGTTTGATGAGCACACGTGGGGCGCAGCAAACAGTGTCAGTGAGCCGGACAGTCCGAATGTGCTTGCACAGTGGGAATACAAGAAGGCATTCGCGGACGACGGAAGCAAAGAGGCGGATGCATTGTTGAAGAAGGCTGAATCCCCGGTTTCGGGAAACAGTTCGTCTCAGGCCGTCGATGTCATCAATACAACTTCTTGGCCCAGGACTGATCTCGTAATGATCCCACTCACGCTTTCGAAATCGTGGAACGTCGCGAGGGACTCGAAAGGTTCAAGGCTTCCGTCACAACGCCTATCGTCGGGAGAGTTGGCTGTCCTTGTGAAGAATGTTTCGCCATTTGGTGCAGAACGCATCTTCCTGTCCCGCGGCAGGGCGAATTCAGCCGTCCCTGACTTGTTGGTCGGAAACAAGCAAATCAAGAATGGGTCGATTGCCCTTGGACTGGAAGAAACCACCGGATCGATCAGAAGCCTGAAATGGAACGGTCACGAATTCGTTGATACGTTGCGTGGCAACGGACTGAATCAGTACTTCTATGTGCCCGGAAGAGATCCGGGCTCCGCATTAACCGACTTGCTGACCGATATTTCGGTGAAAGAACGCGGTCCCCTTGTTGCTTCATTGCTTGTCGAGTCAGCGCCGGCCGGAACCAAGTCGTTCAAAAGGGAAATACGCCTCATCAAAGGGCTCGACAGGGTCGACATTATTGACACCTTCGATAAAGCAAAAGTCAGGGAAAAAGAATCCGTCCATATAGGATTTCCTTTCCTTGTGCCTGGAGGGGCCATCACAACAGACGGAGGTTGGGAAACTGTGCGTCCGGAAATCGATCAACTCCGGGGGTCGTGCAAGGATTTCCTTTCGGTGCAGCGATGGGTTGATATCTCGAACGATCGAATCGGCGTCACGTGGAGCGCCCCGGATGCGCCGCTTGTCGAAGTGGGAGCAATGACAAACGAGGGTCCCAACGGTGAAGGTCATCGTTTGTGGAGAACAACCGTGGCACCGGCTCAGAATATGTATTCCTATGCAATGAACAATTACTGGCACACAAATTACAAAGCCGACCAGGTAGGGATTGTCGTTCTGCGTTACGCGCTTGTGCCGCACGGCAACGTCGATGCGGGCGCCGCCGAGCGATTCGGGACGGAGCAGAGTCAGCCTTTGCTCGTGGTTGCCGCGAATGTTCGGAAGGAACCACTGCGGTCGTTATGTTCCGTCGAACCGTCAAGCGTGGTGGTGACGTCGTTGAAAACATGCGGCGATCGC
>DATDNS010000487.1:0-6192 GCA_036518155.1 Bacteroidota bacterium | reverse complement strand
CACCCACGACGAGTCGCGGCTTTTTTATTTGGGCAAGGACCTTCCGCTGCAGAACTGGATCGATGTTGCCGAGACAGACGTACGAAGATTTCTGGAATGCCTCCGGTATCACGGGGTCGAATTTCTCAAACACGTTGAGCTGCGTTAATAGTGTATCCCGTGAATTGAGGTCATAATGATACTTCCCTGTCCAACGGAATGTCTTTCCGCCCTGGACGATCTGCAACCCGTCGAGGTCAATATTCCGCTCTTTCAGGAAATCCAGATGTTGCTTCGGGAAATCACCGCCGACCACGCCGACAACCTTCACGGGCGCAGTAAAATAGCTTGCAGCCACCGAAATATAGACCGCAGATCCACCGAGTGCATCTTTTACTTTTCCAAACGGTGTCTCGACCGAATCGAGTGCGACGGATCCCACAACGAGTAAACTCACTTCATTTCCCTTTCTGAGCGTTCGGTTCTAGTTCGGTAAGTCGTCCTGCTTCGCGGCCTGCAACGATATAATCGTGAACCGTCTTCACAGCATCCTTGTGCCCGGGCCAAACCAGCAACTTCCTGGCTTGCTTCATTCCAGCCCAAACAAACTCCCGGTGTTCCGACGACAACGTGGGCACTGACGTGGCCTCGACTTCAGCCGCAAAGAGAGGACACAATTCGACCGCATCGCCGACAGGATCAAAAAAAGAATCTACGGCGGGGACTACCCATAAGCGCTTTGGCAACAATCCTGTCTCTTCTTTCAACTCCCTCAAGACTGCGATCGCGGCTTTTTCCCGTTCTTTTAGTTTTCCCGTGATAATCTGCCAGATGTCCGGATAAAGTCTCTCCGTGGAGGAGCGTTTCAGCACCAGATATAACGGACCCTTCTTTGTTCTCTTGAAGACGCAAAGCTCAACAATGGTGCTTCTGACGGATGCCATCTCAATCGCGATCTATTGCGGTGGGGCCAAAAACGCTTGAAAAATATAAGCCAATTTTGCGTGAATTCAAATCATGCGCCTGACAGGCGAGGAAACTTCATGAGGCCAACCCCGGTATTCCGTGGATGCTTCTTGAAGCGCGAACCGCACGGCGAATTGCTTCGGCAGTGAGCGATGCGGCAACAGACGAGACAAAATCGAGATCCGCCCGAATGGACCCCCAGGAAAGTGCGAAGGAAACGTCTCCGTCATACGACGTATGAACCGGATCGACAGCCCGGGCAAAGCCATCGTGCACGCGTTGGGATATTCTAAAGAGCTCAATCTTGCTGAACTCAGCATTGGTTGCCACAACTGCAAGCGTTGTGTTGGTTCTGTCCAGCACTCTGCCCCTCGTGAATTCTCTGTTGGCGTCGATTTCTCCGAAAAACCGTCCATCGACTGAGCGGGCCCCAGCGAGGATTTTGCCGGAATCATCCAGGACATCACCGACGGCATTCACAACAACAAGACTTCCGACCACAAGGTCGCCAATGGTCTTTGATGCCGTGCCAACGCCTCCTTTCATGCAGTATTCGATCCCCTTCCATTTGCCGACCGTTGCCCCTGTGCCAGCTCCGACATTCCCTTCATCAACCCTCGAACTCGTGGCATTTTTGCATGCGGCAATACCGGCAGCGGAATCCGGCCGCACATTGCTTTTGCCAACGTTGAGGTCAAAAATCACGGCAGCAGGGACCAAAGGAATCTTTCCCCAGGGTGTCTGATATCCTGCATCGTGGTCTTGCAGCCACCTCATCACGCCGTCGGCGGCAGCGAGTCCAAAGGCGCTTCCACCGGTCAACAGGATGGCGTTGATCTCATCCATTTTCTTGTCCGGCGCCAGCAATGCCAATTCCCTGCTGCCGGGTGAACTACCCCTCACTTCGCAACTTGCCCGGGTTTTTGGCGGACAGAGAATTACCGTGCAGCCGGTCAAAGAATCGAGGTCTGTATAATGCCCTACTTTGAACCCTTCGACAGCAGTAATCATCGTAATTTGAAGTTCTTCAGATGAGAGAGCATGATCCCACACGCCACGCCGACATTAAGCGATTCCGCACGGCCGTACCGAGGGATGCCAACAAGCACATCGGCGATCTCTCGCGCCTCCTTCGTTACACCATTTGCCTCACTGCCAAGGACAAGCACATTCTTGTCCCTGTACTGTGCGTCGACATAGGATTTTTTCGCCTCGCCGGCTGTAGCGATAATCCGGAAACCCCGGCTCTTGAATTGCAGAAGCACGCTGCCCGTATCAGCGCTTTCGACAACCGGAACGTGGAAGATTGAACCAGACGTCGAGCGTACAACCTTGTCATTATAAAGGTCAACGCATCCTTCACTCAAAACAAGAGCATCGGCACCGAACCAATCGCACGTCCTTACGATGGAGCCGAGATTGCCAGGGTCCGCAATGTGATCGGCAAACACGACCAATGATGGCCCCCGCTTTAACGCTCCGTCGAGAGAGACATTGTTCTGTTCGACCACAGCAACAACACCCTGCGCATGGACGGTTTCCGATACCTGGCCGATTTCAATTTCAGTCAATTCCTTCCGCTGAATCTTTCTCGCATCGATTTCGCCGATGAACGACTGGTGGTCAGGATCGGTGGCATATTGATGCGTCATTGCCACAAGACTGATCCGGAAGTCGGAGTTTAGAGCATCCTTCAACGCGCGCCATCCTTCCACGACAAACTTTCGCTCAAGGTCGCGGACTTTCTTTTGGGAAAGCGACCGAAGGAATTTCAATTCAGATTTGGAAATGCGCATGAGGGAATATATTGACAAAAGCACCGAGAAACAAAAGGCACGAAGCCGGACGTCGGGGGAAAGGAACCGGATTCTATCGGACGATAAACATCTTCTTCGTATTCACAAAATCCTTTGATTGATTCCCTGTGAGAGGATGTGCATCGAGGCGAAACATATACGCTCCACTAGTAAAATCGCTTGCATCGAACGTCACGTCGTAAACGCCGGCATCCTTTTCCCCCGTCACGAGAACGAGCAGAGGCTCACCCAGCATATTGAAAATCGTCAGTTTGACGTAGCTTCGTTCCGGCAACGCATAACGGATGGTGGTCATGGGATTGAATGGATCCGGTACATTTTGTTCGAGATAATATGTCCTCGGGATTTGCGCCAACAATTCAGCCGAGCCCACGATGCCGACGGAGGTTCTGAACGAAAATGTATCGGCCGAAAACGTGCTTAGCGTTCCGTCGCTCACCGACACCGCCCAATGATAGACCGACAACGGCTGCAGGCTGGCTTTCATGTTCGCAGAGAGGACGGTGTCTTTGAGATTGTTCACGACAGTGTCCAGCCTCGGCCCCCACAGGCGGACCCGATAGCGCAGGATGTCTTCGGTGTCCGGATCAAACGAGCGTGACCACGCAAACCGGATCGGCGTTGACAAAGCAAGGCGTATCGTGTCATCATTTGAGGGTCTGAACAGTACAAATGGTCCCGGGGGACGATCCACGTTCAGGATGCGAATTCTTGCCGTGTGATCGACCGAGGAGTCCTGATCGTGTGCGGAAACGATTATCCGGTATTCCCCCGCCTGCGTGAACGACGGTATCCATGTGAGTTGGCCGTCGGGCTTCAATGCAAGTCCATTCGGACCATTCTTGAGGCTGTACCATACGCTATCCCGGTCAGGATCCGTGGCAAAAAATGTATAGTGGAGTGCCTGGTTTTCTTCAATTGTCGTGTCGGCAAGCGGCGCGACAAAGGCAGGAGGTCTGTTGACGTTGATAACCGCTATTCTCGCCGTATGCGATATCGTATTCCGAACTCCATCGTCGGCGAGCACACGAATGAGGTAATTTCCGGACTGGTCATAGGTCGGGATCCAACGCAGGATACCGGCGCTGGAATCGATCTCCAATCCAGGAGGTCCCGTGTCAATCCTGTACAGCACGCGATCGCCGTCCGGGTCCTGAGCCTGAATCGAAAACCGGAGGGTATCAGCCTCCCGAAGCATTGTATCCGGCAGTTCTTTCAGGAAATACGGGGGGCGGTCAACATTTCTTACGGTTATCGCCGCAATACGCGTGCTGTCAGTATCGTACGCATCCGTAATCAGGAATGTAATTCTGTAATAGCCTGCCTGATCGAAGGTCGGCTTCCACGCGAACATACCCGTTATCGAATCGAGCGTTGCCCCCTTCGGCGCGTTCTCCATTCCAAAATGAACGGTGTCTGCATTCCGGTCAACGGCCACCAGCCTGTATTTGAAATCCTGATTCTCGTCTATGGTCGTGTCACGAAGCGATCGGTAGATCGTCGGCGGGCTGTTTCTGAATAGTTCGACATTCGTCGTCGGTGCTGCAGTCGGTTCCGGCGTACCTTTGAAGACCAGCGGCGCGCCGGCGAACCTCGCAACGAATGAATCCTGAGCCGTCACGACGATCCGAAACCGGATTTTCTCGTTCTCAAAGAATTCATCCTGCGAGGAGAGTCGAATACCGAACCTGTAGTTGACAGGATCGTAGAAGCGGACTGTTCTCGCAATCGATCCATCTTCCCGTAGAACCCGGATTTTGGTGGTCGGAGGGAGCGGAGAACCCGGCGATCGAACCAGCCCGTCGATGACCATTCTCCTTTGTTGGGACAACGCCTGATCGACGATGAACGGCAGACAGAGAATGCCAACAACTGCGATTGAAAGTGGCAATCTCAACCGGTTGATTCGCGCCTTTTCCGAACGCATGCCTCCCGCCGCCAGGGGATTCTGCGCTCCTTGCTTTCTGACAAGAGGGAGCTTCATTGCTCCACGTACCCGTTATCAATTATTCGATAGTCAGTCCGTATTCTTGAATCGTACTCGCCTGATACTACCGCCCATTAATGTAAAAGAGGACAACTGAAAGTCAAGCTTGCGCGGTCGGGTTGGACATGGCCACTTCGATAACGCTGAGACCATTCCAATTTCTCCGTTCCGGGCGTCTTGGATTACGGCCTATCCGGCATATTCTCCCCAGACCGAGCGCAGACAATCCGAAATCTCGCCGACAGTGGCACATTGCTCAACTGCGGAGAGAATAAATGGAATCAGGTTATCCCTGCCGTTTGCTGCAACCCGGAGAGCCTCGAGTGACCGGGAAACTTCCTTGCCATTTCTCGCGCGTTTTGTTTCGTTCAACTTCATAATCTGACGCGAGCGCGTTGCCTCGTCGATATGCAGAAGTTCAGGCTGCTGGTCCTCTTCGACTTTGAAATCGTTCACTCCAACGATGATCTTTTCCTTGGTTTCAATTGCTTTCTGGTACTCATACGCACTTGCCGTTATTTCTTTCTGATAAAATTGCTGTTCAATCGCCTTGACTGCTCCGCCAAGATCGTCGATGCGGCGAAGATACTCAAACACCCTGTCTTCGATTTGGTCTGTCAGCGATTCTACAAAATACGATCCGGCAAGCGGGTCGACCGTATCCGCAACTCCAGACTCGTAGGCAATGATTTGCTGCGTCCTCAGCGCCAAGCGCGCGGACTCTTCTGTCCGGAGAGCGAGCGCTTCGTCCTTCGAATTCGTGTGCAACGATTGTGTTCCTCCGAGGACTGCCGCGAGTGCCTGCAGAGTAACGCGGACGACGTTGTTGTCAACCTGTTGCGCGGTCAACGTCGCCCCTCCCGTCTGGGCGTGGAACCGAAGTTTCAGCGTTTCAGCTTCTTTTGCGCCGAACCGTTCTTTCATGATTTTGGCCCAAATCCTGCGCGCCGCCCTGAATTTTGCGACCTCTTCAAAAAGATTGTTATGGGCGTTGAAAAAAAATGAAAGTTGAGAGCCGAATTCATCCACACGGAGTCCCCTGTCCACCGCCGCCTGGACGTATGCGATCGCATTTGCAAGTGTGAACGCCAGTTCCTGGACTGCCGTCGCTCCGGCCTCACGAATGTGATAGCCGCTTATCGAAATCGTGTTCCATCGGGGGAGATTGCCACTGCACCATTCGAAGACGTCCGTCACCAGCCGCAACGATGCTGCGGGAGGATAAATATGCGTACCCCGGGCAATGTATTCTTTGAGGATATCATTCTGGATCGTCCCCGATAGTTTTCGAATGTCCGCCCCCTGTTTCTTCGCAACAACGACATACATGCAGAGAAGGATTGCAGCGGTCGCATTAATCGTCATCGAGGTGCTGACGTTCTCGAGCTTGATCCCTTCAAACAACCGTTCCATATCCGCCAGTGAATCGATTGCCACCCCGAC
>DATDNS010000486.1:0-2061 GCA_036518155.1 Bacteroidota bacterium | reverse complement strand
CCAGCGCCGGCTTTACTTTCCGGGCGAGTTCCGTGGGCGTCCCGTGTCCGTGCACGTGCATAAAGAACACCTTCGGGTCGTCCCAGAAAAAATGGTTGTGGAGTGCGGTGACTTCCAGTCCATTATCGAGCAGAGCAGACATGACGGGATTGACTTCGTCTTGAAGAAGAACCAGATCCCCCATCATAACATCCATGCCGTGATCCCCTTTCGTCATTCCCAGCCAACCGCCGAATCCGAACGGCGTGGGAGTTGCGATCCCCGCAACAGTCACCTTCAAATCGCCGCGAGGTATATTTACCTTGAACACGTCGTCCATGTAGTCTCCCTTTTTCCCAAGCAGCGTCAGGACTTCCTGGTATTCAGTCGGAACATCCTGTGCCATCAGCACTGCCGACCAGCCGACGACAAGGCATGCGAGAGCCAGAATGCGATATTGTTTCAATCCACCTCTTCTCATATATCCTCCGTTGATGATTTGTTGATGTGACAGATGAAACCGGATCTTTTGAACAATGCCAAATCAGTCTTCACTCGTTCTTCGTTGTGCAGCCCATTCAGCAAATACAAGCAAGGACGCAACGCCGACAAATGTCCCCGCCAACTCAATGCCTTCCTTATCTTCGAAGTACCCGTAAAGAACAGCACATCCACTGAATATCAAGATCGTGCCAAAGAGTATTTTCACGGATGTTGCCGTTCTAGTGAAAGTGAGACAGGAGGAGGCCAATGACACCCGCCAGAAACACAATGACGGGATCCGGGACTTTTGTCCTTAGAACAGCGCCGAGCGCTCCGAGCGCAATCAATGCCGTTGGGGCATCCACAATGGCCCGCCGACCGAGAACTATTACCGCACCCGCGATTGCACCTGTCGCCGCCGATGTTACTCCCTGCACAAATGCGTGCACGTATGAGTTCTGTGCGAAGCGCTCGTAGTACGGAGTAAGAAAGACGACGACGAGGTACACCGGAAGAAATACTCCCAGTGCCGCGGCTATCGCTCCAGGAAGATTTCCGACAAGATAGCCGATGAAGCCCACGGTGATAACAACGGGACCGGGGGTGATCATGGCCACCGCAACGGCATCAAGAAACTGACGTTGATTCAGCCAGTGGTACTGTTCGACGGTGCTCCCGTAAAGGAATGGAACGACTGCGAGTCCGCTGCCGAAAACAAACGCGCCAGCTTTTGCAAAGAAGAGGAAGATTGTGCCGAAACTTGGCGCGAGTGTGGAATCAGAGAGAGGAAGGATGGCCGTCCCGGACGACGGAACAAGAAGTTGAAGGCCACGGTTGAGCCATTTGGGGGGCGCGAGCCTCAGAAGCGGTACAAACCCGCAAAGGACAAACAACCACGCAATCTCCTGTTCGGTGTAGGCCGTCACCGCCCACATGACGATGAATATTCCCCACAGAAGTGCGTCGCTCTTCAAGGTCAGTTTCGTCAGCTTGTACGCAGATTTCGCGATAATCCCGATGACTGCCGCACCAACACCGTAGAATACTGCCTGCATCCATGCCAATCCACCATAGATTTTGTAGAGCAGACCCAGCAGGACAACCATGATGAATGACGGCAGGACAAAAACGATTCCGGTACATGTTGCTCCAACGAAGCCGTTCTTCACGTACCCGGTATACATTGCCAATTGGGCAGCAAGAGGTCCGGGGGCAAGTTGCGACAAGGCGAGTCCGCGGAGGTATTGATCCTTCGTCAACCATCCGCGTTCTTCGACCAAATCGTGCTCCATGTAGCCGATGAGCGCAATCGGACCTCCAAATCCGATCGTCCCGAGTTTCAGGAAGTACGAAAGGAGTTTGGGAAGACTATACGATGCAGTTTCGTTTACAGTTCCAGTTGTTTTGAATTGCAATGTCATCTTATTGGACTCTGCAGTCTGGATAGGAGGGAACGGGTTCCTGCGGCCCCGCATCCGCTACAGCGCACTCAGTAACCGCCGGCGCCGACCGTCATTCTTGATTGGTGAGGTAACCTGGTATTCAGTGTGTCTCCACCGGGCGGGACTTCGAGGGTATCAACATTCAACGCGTTTGGAC
>DATDNS010000485.1:0-6054 GCA_036518155.1 Bacteroidota bacterium | reverse complement strand
CGTCATTCCGCGCATCTACCATCAATTGAAATCCGCCCAACCCTTTTACGGCCACCGTCTTCCCGTTGCGAATTCCTTCCGCCGCTTCGAGCAAAGCAAACATGTCTGCAGAAAGGCATTTTCCTTCCGTGTTCCACAATTCGAGGTGGGGTCCGCAAACCGGACACGCATTCGGTTGAGCGTGAAACCGTCGGTTGCCAGGGTTTTCATATTCGCGGCGGCAATCGGGGCACATCGTAAAATGTCTCATCGAAGTGTTCGGTCGATCATACGGAAGGGACTCGATGATTGAAAATCGCGGCCCGCAATTCGTGCAATTGGTAAATGCGTACAGATGGCGCCGATTCGTCGGGTCAAAGACCTCATTCAGGCAATCAGGACACGTTGCGATGTCGGGAAGAACAAGAGACGTCTTCGCGCCGAGCGATTGACTTTCCCGAATTTCGAACCCAAGAAATCCCATCGGGTCCAGGAAGGACGATTCCATGCTTTGAATAAACGATATCCCGGGCTTTTCCCCCTGCACGCGCACCAGGAAACGATCGAGCTGATTCTTGACACCTTCGACTTCTATCAAGACCCCCTGGGCAGTGTTTGAGACCCATCCGCTGAGATGCATTTCGTTCGCAAGCCTGAATACAAACGGGCGGAATCCAACTCCTTGAACAGCGCCACGGATGACGACGTTCAATCGGAATACTTCGGACTGGTCCGTTCGGATCTTACAATCGTTCGACATCACCATTAAACCTCATCCTCGAGGAAGCTCTCCGCAGCACGTTCATATTGTCTCAGCAACAGGGTCCCAAAGTTCTATTTCAACAACACGCATTTCTGTGCCGGCAATCACTTCGGTGTCTTCACTCCCGCAGCGCGGACACACAACGATGCCCATCCGACTGGCAACCGTGCTATTGCATTTCCTACACTCAAGTGTGAACGGAACGCGTTCGATTTCCAGTGTCGAATCACTCAACAAGGTGCCGGCAACAATCGAAGAGAAACAGAATTCCAGTGATTCAGGTACGACAGCAGCGAGTTCGCCGATCCTGAGCTTGATCGTCTTAACGGATTTCTCCTGCCCTTTTGGCACATACTGCTGTACGATTTCAAGGATGTTTTGAGCAAGCGACAATTCGTGCATTTGGGCTCTTGAAAAAGATTGCCAGGTTAGACTACCCCCATTTCCAGCAACTATAGTGCCTCAAAATAGTGCTCTCTTGAGGTTTCTGGAAGGATCGTTTGTCATAACTGAGAAGATTTTTTCGCGTCTCTACTACTTTTGAGAGGGGAAAGTCAATCCGGAGGGGCAATCGAGGAAGAGCAAGATCTCACACTATCCTGTCTGCACATACGACGATCATTGTTCTTGAGCCACAAGTACGATATCGCCGTTACTTTCGATGTACTCCGTGAGTATTTCTACTGCGCGGACTTTGATGCGAACATTTCCGGGTAGAGCCTCCTTGCACACTCGGGGCAAATGCTGTGCGTGAAGGTGGCCTCCGTTCGTTCCGATATGTACTTTTCCAATGAGTGCCATTGATCCTCTTCGTTGCGGATCTTGTGGCAAGAGCTGCAAATCGGCAACAGTCCTTCCAGTGTCTTGATTTGCCGCATTGCCCTCTTGAGATTTGCAACATAGATCGAAAGCAGCCCGAACAATGCAATTGCCACGAGACTCGTGACCCCCCCGACGACCAGATGCTCACTGTCGAAATATCCCAGCTCCGGATGTATGACTGCGTCAACGAGGGCATCGAGGTTCGCGACTAAGAGGATAACGACAATTCCGATTGCAACTCTCAGCTGAACACGTTTCTCAAGGCCAATGACTATTCTGTTGACAAATTCGTGGAAACCCGACACCGACGTACGATCCGACATACTCTTGTCGATCTTTTCCTTCGTTAGCTCATTCATGTTGGTCAATGCTGAGCTTCTTTAACCATTCACACCATTCCGGAATGCCCTTGCCCGTAGTACAGGAGGTTTCGAAGACGATGATCGACGGATTGATCTTCAGTGCATTCCCTCGCAATACCTTCACATCACAATTTGTGTACGGCACCAGATCTGTCTTGTTGATCAGCAACGCCGTTGCATTACGAAACATCGCAGGATATTTCAACGGCTTGTCGTCGCCTTCCGTCGTGCTTGCGACGACGATTTTCATTGCTTCACCAAGGTCGTAACCTGACGGACAGACCAGGTTACCGACGTTTTCGATAACCAGAAGTTGAATCGAAGCAAGGTCGAATGTTGACAAGGCATCGCGAACAAGGTTAGCTTCGAGATGACATCCACCGTTGGTGACAATTTGGACGGTTGGGACGTTGTACTTCGCAACGCGTTGAGCATCAAGGTCCGTCTGCACGTCCCCTTCGATCACCCCGATCGAGAGCGATCCTTTGAAATACTCGAGCGTCCGTTCCAGAATGCTGGTTTTTCCCGCACCCGGTGAACTCACAACGTTGATGACGAACACATCATGCTGCCGAAACAGATTGCGATTTTCTTGTGCGATCTGATCGTTTTTTTCCAGAAGCTTCCGCTCAATTGTCACGACTGCCATCTCTGGCTCCCTTCTTCCAGTATGTTTCTGATCATACGGAACGTCCGATATTGGTCAATATTCGTGCCGATTTGCAGTGTGTAAGATTTGGAGAAAACGGCAGAAAGATTCCGATTCCTGAGAACCACCGGTCATCGCTTCTTGAAATTGAGGAAGGTATTCACATCCAGATCCATTGACCACAAATCCGGATCACGACAAGTGCGGGAATGAGGAAGGCACAAATGCAATCGTGGGTGTTTCTACTTCACGTGTACTTCATCGGACTCGCAGGCCCATTCGACCAATATTGTTTCAGCGCTCTGTATTAGCCTGGGAAGTTCGCTTTCTATTTCGGGCGATAGTCCCTTGCGAAGAATACTTGCGTCTGCCACTTCCATACCGAGAATCCTAATTTCGGAAGGGAAAGGGATCTCCAGGTGTACGGCGAGTTCCACAATTTCTTTCAGCCCTACGTAGTGCGGCGACGCAAAACTCTGCTCGTGGAAATCATCAACAGAAAGTTCACGGAGAGTGCCGGGTTTTGCTGAAACTCCTGAAATGGAATCCAGGATAAGAACCTTGTCATATCCGTGGAGCAAATCAATCAATGCAAATCCGCCGATCGGAGCTTCCACAATTTCTATCCGATGTGACCACTTCTTCGCAAGGGTGCGCGCAGCGTAAAGGCCTACCCCGTCGTCTCCGAGGATATCATTTCCAAGTGCGAGTAAAAGGATCTTGCGTTCACGCACTTCGAACATCTTCCTGACTGTTTCGCCCGGCATCGCATTCTTCTCCGGATTCACGCCGCACCGCATGTCATTGTCCTCGCTGGTTTGCTGTTACCGAC
Source organism: Bacteroidota bacterium (assembly GCA_036518155.1). GTDB lineage: Bacteria > Bacteroidota > Ignavibacteria > UBA10030 > UBA10030 > JADGQA01. Next base: position 2,647 of record DATDNS010000485.1, on the reverse strand, counting down.
CGGATCATTTCCGCAACTTCTTCAAGAGATCTTCCGTCAGGCAGATATTGTGCCGACATTGTGGACGGAATCCATTATCTGCGTCGTGCGTTCATCTGGAGATGGTTTGGATGAGTTGTCCGCTGGCGTTCAGAAGCCGGACTTCGAGGGGCATCGCGCCGGGCAGAGAATGTGTCGCGCACGCGTTGCACGGATCATACGCCCTGAATGCCATTTCAATCATATTGAGAAGACCGTCGTTCACCTTTCCGCCGTGGATGAGTCCCTTGGCTGCCTTGTCTACGCTCATGGCAATGCGTCCGGAATTATTCTGGGTTGCCACAATAAGGTTTGCCTTTGTGATGAGACCCCGTTCGTCGGTCTCATAATGGTGATAGAGCGTCCCGCGCGGAGCTTCAACGACTCCGACACCCACCGTCGGTACTTTTGTGGGGATGACCCGCAAATCATCGCTGATGATCTCCGGATCGTCGATCAACGCAACAATCTTCTCGGCAGCCTGAAGCATTTCGATAACCCGGGCCCAATGGTTTGCCAGCGTGTGATGGACCGGTCTGGCTCCCAGCGTTGAGTAAAACTCTTCGTACGCACGCTGCGCTTCAGGTGTTGCCATGCCATCGGCGACATTCAAGCGCGCAAGCGGGGCGACCGAATAGATACCGCTGTCTGCTCCATCGGAGAATCCCTTCCATCCGACCTGCTTGAGATAGCAGAATTTCACATAGCTCCATGGCTCAACGTGTTCCGCGACATGGTCGAGATACTGTTGGGGAGCGAATTTGGCGAACTCGTGCCCGAAAGGATCGACGACACGGATTTTCCCATCGTAGAAGTTCACGCGGTTGCTCTCGTCCACCAGCCCCATATAGTACGTCTTATGAGTGAACGTGTCCGAAGTAATGAGTTTCAGGTAATCATCGTTCTTGAGAACGATATTTTTGAAAACCTGGAGGGTAAAACGGGCAAATTCCAAGCCTTCTTTGGCCACTTCTTTAAAAGCAGGAATTTCACCTGGAGCAATCCCCTTGGCGACTCCGCCAGGCAGCCCGAAGACGGGGTGTATCACTTTTCCGCCGAGGTAAGCGATAATCTCACGCAACTTTCGCCTCGTTGAGATCACCCTTTTCCCCGCATCCAAGCCTACTTTGTTGATGACGCCAAGGACGTTGCGCGTCTCCTTTGGCGCATCGGGGCCCACAATGAAATCAGGCCCGCCAAGGATGTAGACGTGCAGGGCATGGTCCTCGAGGAAAAAGGTATTGTAGATCAATTCCCTGATTTTTTTTGCCGCAATCGGCGGGTCGACCTTATAAAGATCATCAAGCGCCTTTGTCGCCGCCATGTGGTGGGCGGTCGGACATACTCCGCAAATCCTGCTCGTTATCTGTGGCATTTCTTCTGCGGGTCTGCCAAGGGTGAATATCTCGAAACCCCTCAGTTCAGGAATTTGGTACCATGCCCTGGATACTTCCCCCTTGTCGTCGAGGAAAATGTCGATCTTTCCGTGTCCTTCAAGACGAGTGATCGGATCAATGGTGATCCTTCTGGTTTTCAGAGATCCCGTACTGACACCCTTTGACTTGTTTTCATTTGCTGTTACTGCTGTACTCATGGTTGATCCTAACCTTTGTCAGTTGATAACTACGCTCTTACGCTCGGCGCCCGATACGCTTGTGCCACCATCGTGCCTTCTGTGTCTCCGTCCTTCCGGCTACGGGATCTCACCTTGTTTTGAACCTCGGACGCTCCCGGACCAGGAATCCAACGATGAAACCACAACAACCTCCCAGGAGTATCATATCAAGATAGATGCCCATGCCGAAGATCGAAACCAGTCTTACGTTGATCCCGATGAATGCCGCACCAAATGCGGCGAGAACGAGAAGCACCCAACCGAACGCGCCCTTCGGTCGCGGAAGACTCTTCGACAAATCGTAGCCTGCAAGCACGAAGAGAGAAAACGTCAAACAGCGGCTGAACACTTCTATATCGAACGACGTTGCCACCGCATCCATCTCCGATTCGCCTATCCTGGAAGGCGACCCATCAGCTTTCTTGCCCATTTATGGAACTTGTGGAACGACCCAACAGGCTCCGCGAACATGAAAAGACATTGACCGTACACCGCATCAATACCGTACTGTTCGCAGTACTGAATCGCTTTTCTCGATTCGGATCCCTGCTGCATCCAGATGCGCTGGATTCCTGCATCGGCTGCTTCTTTCACGATTGACTCTGTTTGTTTTGGGGGTACGACGACCACGACTCCGCCTACTTTCTCAGGCAAATCACGGAGACGAGGATAGCAGCGATCACCGTCAACAATGTCTGTGAATGGATTAACCGGGAATACACGGCATCCCCGTTCCTTCAACATCATATAGATACTGTTGCCGAACTTCTTCCCTGTGCGGGAGACTCCCACGACCGCAAACGAGCGTTGCGCCAGGAAGCTGCTGATAGATGTCAAAGACGTCATAGGATGCCTTGCTTCGAACGTTCGTTCGTTAATCGCAGGGTCGCCGTCATTCAAAGACACGGTTAAGATCCTCATACCGTGCATGAAGAGTATCGATATCCCTGCAGATCGTCGTCCAGTCCGCCGATTTCAACGAAGAATTGAGCGAGATCAACGATTCAGCCATTT
>DATDNS010000484.1:0-3017 GCA_036518155.1 Bacteroidota bacterium | reverse complement strand
GGTGCGTTGTGAGGAGTCCCGTTCGAAGGAGTATGATGCGAAGTCCCATTCGAGGGGGCACGATGCGGTCTCCCGCTCGAAGGTGCGTGACGAGGACGTTCCTCCCTGCGCCGATCGTGCGACTGTCCAACCGGGGCTTCCGGCTTTTTCGAGTAGTCAAAACTGGGGTATCTCTTCAGATCAAACCGCTTTTCCACGAAGTGCTCGATCTTCTTGAGATGCTTTTGTTCTTCTCGCGACACGAACGTCAGCGCGTCCCCCTTCATCGTTGCGCGACCCGTCCGTCCGATGCGGTGGATATAATCCTCCGCGAACGTCGGCGTGTCGTAATTGACGACGTGCGAGATGCCTTCGACATCGATCCCGCGTGCGGCAATATCGGTGGCGACGAGGACCTTAAACTGACCCTGCTTGAACCCTGCGAGGGCCTGATCCCGCTGGGACTGCGTCCGGTTGGAATGGATCGCTACGGCTTTGACGCCCTTGCGGTCCAGCCGGTGGGAAATCTTGTCGGCGCCGTGCTTGGTCCGCGAAAATACGAGGACGCTGTCCATCGCGGTCGTGTCGAGAATATGGAATAGCAGGTCCATCTTCTGGTCCTGCGGGATCGAATAAAAATGCTGCGTCACGGTCTCGACGGGCTTTCTTCGCTCGCCGATCTCGATCATCTCTGGATGCTTCTGAATTGACGCCGTCAACGCACGGACTTCCTTCGACATCGTCGCCGAGAAGAGAAGCGTCTGGCGGTCAGCCGGCACTTTTGCGATGATCTTCCGAACGTCGTTGATGAATCCCATGTCGAACATGCGATCGGCCTCGTCCAGCACGAGGATCTCAACCTTCGAGAGGTCGATACTTCTGCGCTGTAAGTGGTCCAGCAGTCTGCCGGGTGTCGCGATCACGACATCCACACCCCTGGCAAGGCGTTTCAGCTGGTTCCCCATATTGACGCCGCCGTAAACGGAAAGGCTCTGGAGTGTCGTGAAGCGTCCGTAGCCGGTAATAAAATTCTCAACCTGCTGCGCAAGCTCGCGGGTCGGAGTTAGAATGAGCGCCCGAACGTGCCGGCGTGAAGAATGCTGGGGCGTCGAAAGCTTGTTGAGGATGGGGAGAACGAATGCGGCTGTTTTCCCGGTCCCGGTTTGTGCACAGCCGATGATGTCTTTACCCTGGAGCGCGAGCGGTATTGCCCGCGACTGGATTTCGGTCGGTGCGGTGTACCCCGTGGCAAGAATTCCCTGCACGAGCTGGTCGGTAAGACCAAGTTTTGAAAATGACATAACTATCCTTGGATATTAAATGGTGAAACGCGCTGCACGAATGGTGATGTGCGAAAGATTAATTGGGGAAAAAGGGGAAAGCCGTTTGCCAGTGCGAACGGCGGTCGACGAAGATCTTCCCTTCAGTACCTTGGCTTCTCGTTATCGGAGAGCGGGTCTCAAATGTCCGCTTCCGATTCTTTGTCGACCGGAGGCGGGTTGCTGCGTTTTGCAGCTACAAGAAGATACGAAACTTTGGGGAAAGTTCCTATGCAATACTTGACGCAGCCCAGTGGTGATTTGTGGTGTCGGGACTTACGTCCCGACACATCTACACCCAGTGCCAGGAGGTAACTCCTGACACCACACGGGACTCTTACGCCCAATACCTACTCGAAAACGTCGTTGTCCTTACACATCGATCCCGGCTTGCGTATTCCCCAATTCCTGTTACGAATGGGGGTTCTCAAGTAAGGTCAAATGAATTAAGCCTTGGTTTTCTTGATGACTGCGGCGCGTTTTGCCTTCAGGCGTTCCCACGCCGCGTGATCGAGCGGCTTTACCCAGTCAAAACCGATGAGCTTCCAGTCGGGATCCTCGGGGTCGAGTCCCAGTTCGCGGATGGCTTCGCTTTCCGTAATGAAGAATTGACTCTTGTACGGAAAGAGGTATCCTCCCTCCTTCTCGAGATTGGAACGCGCCTGTTCATATTTTGCGAACCAACGATTGACGAACAGGTCCATCTGTTGAACATACATCGAGGTGTCTCTGTTTTGATAGTCGGAGATGTTCATTGTTGTTGACAAATCAAGTAGTGGAGCACGAGCTTCGCAGAATCCTGCCTGGCTATCTGCTTCGTGCCTTCGACAGCAACCGCAGAAGCTCGATGTAAAGCCAAACCAGGGTCACGATCAAGCCGAAAGCCCCGTACCATTCCATGTACTTCGGAACCCTGTTGGCCACGCCCTGTTCGATGAAATCGAAATCGACGACGAGGTTCATCGAAGCGATGACGACGATGACCAAACTGAAGATGATCCCGCCGATCGAATTGTCGTTGACGAGAGGCGCACGGATTCCGAAGAACCCGAGTCCGAGGCTGAGAACATAATAGAACGCCACGCCGCCGGTCGCCGAAGCGACGATCAGTCTGAAATTCTCGGAGGGCTTGATGATCTCAAGCTTGTAGATGAATAGGAGCACGGCAAAAATGCCGACCGTCAGGAGCAATGCCTGTACCACCAACCCCGGGTACCGATATTCCATCAGCGCCGAAAGACCGCCCAGTACCAACCCCTCACACGCGGCGTACACGACCGAAAGGTAGGGCGAAAGATGCTTCTTGAAGGAAATCACAAGGCCCGTGACAAGTCCGCCGATGAGGCCGAGCAGGAACAACGGCATGATTGTCGTCATGTCGTGTGTGGAATTAAACAGCTGCCACGTGTAAAGAGCCGGAATGAGAAGTGTGAACAGCAGGAAGCCGGTTTTGTTGACGGTTCCCTGAAGCGTCATCGCTTCCTCGTCGGTCGCGGCGTGCTCGATACCGGTGAAGGTGTTCTCCTTCAGAGCGGGATTGCCTGACTTAAAGAGTGCCATTGCGGTCTCCTGTCTTTGTAGAAGCCAAGTCGAACGTGTAGGTAGAAGTTCTCACAACCCCCCTCTGCGTCATGCTGAACCCGTTTCAGCATCTGTTCTTTCTGTAAGGATTGATCCCGAAACGAGTTCGGGATGACTTGTGCGGTCGTTTGTGAACTG
>DATDNS010000483.1:0-3757 GCA_036518155.1 Bacteroidota bacterium | reverse complement strand
AGTCGGATGCGAATTCGGTCGACGTGAGCAAGGTTGTCCGTGCGGAATTGCCGAAGATTGAGAAGGACTACAGGAACATCAACCTGAAGATCGACGTGGCGGAGGACGGTTCGACGTTCACCAAGGACGCCGCCGACGCCGTCAAGCACGACCTGATGCTGGCCATCCTCCTGGTTGCCATCGTTATGCTGGCATTCCTGCACAGCATTCGCAATTCCGTCATCGTGATGATCGCGATTCCCGCGTCGATGATTTCGACGTTTGTCGCGATGTATGCCTTCGGACTCACATTGAACCTCATGACGCTGCTGGGTCTCTCGCTCGTTGTCGGCATTCTTGTCGACGATTCGATCGTCGTCCTGGAGAACATCTACCGCCACCTCGAGATGGGGCAGGACAAATTTACGGCCGCCGTCGAGGGGAGAAACGAAATCGGGTTCGCAGCACTGTCGATCACGCTCGTGGACGTGGTCGTGTTCCTACCGTTGTCGCTCGTATCCGGTCTTGTCGGCAATATCATGCGCGAATTTGCCCTCACGGTTGTCTTTTCAACGCTCATGTCGCTGTTCGTCTCATTCACGATTACCCCCGCGCTCGCGTCACGGTTCGCCAAACTTGAACACCTGACGAAGAACAATATTTTTGGAGCGTTTGCGCTCTGGTTCGAAGAACAATACAAGCAGCTCACGGCGCTCTATGTCCGCATTCTTCAATGGAGTCTCGCCCACCGGGGGCGTGTGGCCCTGCTCGCGCTCGGGATGTTCATTGCTGCGTTCGCCCTTGTCCCCCTCGGCTTCATCGGGTTCGAATTTATTGCCGTTGCGGACCGCGGAGAATTCACGGTGACGATCGAAACCCCGCCGGGCTCGACGGTCGAAAACACGAACTTCGCAACCCAGAACGTGGAACGAATCATCGCCGGTATTCCTGAAGTGCGAAAGATGTTCGTGACCGTCGGAACGTCGAGTGAAGGATTGATCGGCCAGACATCGAACAATTCGGCGGAACTGAACGTGACCCTCCTTCCGGTCGACGATCGCAAACGCTCGACGGACGATATTGCAGCGGAAATAAAAACGAAGGCTTCCGCAATGCCCGGAGTGAAAGTCCGCGTCAATCCTATCGGGATTTTCGGGACGGCAAATCAGACACCGATTCAGCTCCTCGTCAGCGGGACAAACTATGACGAAGTGCGTCTTGCGGCTGAGAAAGTCGCCGACATTGTCCGGAAGATCCCGGGCACGGCCGACGTTCGTCTTTCCGCCGAGGATGGAAAACCCGAAACCCGGATCGAGCTCGACCGGCAGAAAATGGCAGCCCTGGGAGTCAACCTTGCCGATGTGGGCGCAACGCTTCGTGTGGCCTTCAGCGGCGACGAAGATTCGAAGTACCGCGAGGGTGCGACCGACTACGATATGCGGATCGTCCTTGACAAGTTTGACCGGTCGAGGACGTCGGATGTGGGAGATCTGACGGTGATGAACAGGCGCGGACAACTCATCCAGCTCAAGCAATTTGCCGACGTCTACCAGACAACCGGGCCGACAAAATTGCAGCGGCGCGACCGCAATTTTGCCGTGACCATATTTTCGCAAGCCGTCGGGAGACCGTCGGGAACGATCGGACAGGATATCCAGAAGTCCCTTGCCGGCGTTCTGCCACAAGGGATCAGCATCAGCTATCTCGGCGACTTGAAGAATCAATCGGATGGATTCGGCAGCATGGGGCTTGCCTTGCTTGCGGCGATCCTGTTCATGTATATGATCATGGTGGCCCTCTATGATTCGTACATCTATCCGTTCGTCGTCATGTTCTCCGTTCCTGTGGCGATGGTCGGCGCATTGCTGGCGCTGGCACTCACGATGAAAGCGTTGAGTATTTTCTCGATTCTCGGTATCATCATGCTCGTTGGACTCGTCGGCAAAAACGCCATCCTGCTCGTTGACCGCACGAATCAGATGAAATCTGAAAAAGGTCTTTCAACACACGATGCCCTTGTGGAAGCCGGGGAAACGCGGCTGCGTCCTATTATGATGACGACCGTGGCGATGGTCTTTGGCATGCTTCCCATCGCCATAAGCACCGAGGCAGGGTCGGAGTGGAAGACCGGACTTGCCTGGGCCATCATCGGCGGACTGATCAGCTCGTTGTTGCTGACCCTTGTGCTGGTTCCCGTCGTCTACACGAAAGTCGATGAGTGGAAAGTGAGTGTTCCCGCATTCTTCAGGCGTTTGTTCGCCGGGCGTGCGCGAAAAGAGAACCACCGGCCTGAAGAATTTGAACAGCCCGTTCTCGTCGGAGCGGAGATTACCGACGCGGTCGCTCCGGTGAAGGTGAACGGGAACGGAACTGAATAGCCGGACAGTCGGGGATTTTCGAACACAGAAGAAGCGGTTGCCGATGAACAAGGCCGAACGATCCGCGAACAGGGCTCAACCGGCCTTTGCTGAAATCCTTGTTCGCGGAATGCGCATGCGCTGTCCGCGTTGTTCGCGGGGCCGACTGTACGACAGATGGAACGTCTTCAAAAAGGCTTGTGAATACTGCGGATACGGTTTTGAGGAGCGTGAAGGCAATTGCTGGTTCTTTCTCTACTCTACAACAGCAGCGCTCACCGGAATCTTCATCATTCTTATTCTCTTGTGGAAACCGGGGAATCTGTTCCTGGGACGCCTCGTTCTGGGTGTGGCTTCGATTTGCATCATCGTTTTCACTCTCCCCGTACGGAAAGGGGTTGCTTTAGCACTTGAATTTCTCAGTGAACAAAAAGGCGGAACGATTCTTCTTTATGACGATGAAAAAGACCTGCACTCGTGATGTGAAATTCTCCTTCCAGCGCGATGTGAGCCTGTTCATTGTAGTACTGTGTATCGTGACTTCAGCGAGTTTTGCGCAGGATAACCAGAACTCAGCGTCAGTGAGCAGCGGCGAATTTGGCGCAATCGACACGAGAATCGGGACGGTTCGGAACGCAACCGCAATCTTCGTCGGTGGCCGTGGGGGATGGATCATCAACCAGGCCGTTGCGATCGGCATCGGCGGCTATGCACTCGTGAACAACGTCCCGGCGCGAATTCCGGACACCTCCGGCAATCATTTGTTGACGATGGCCTACGGTGGAATTGACGTGGAGTACAACCTCCTGACCACGGGCTCGTTGCGGATAACGTTTGAGGAACTGCTCGGTGCGGGTTCCATCAGCCACGAGGAAATTCCGTATCTGAACCATCGGCAATACCACGATCCGTTTCTTGTCTTTGAACCGGGCTTATCCGCAGAATTCAAGGTCACGCGGATCCTCAGCGTGGGGGCGGGGGTGAGTCACCGCGTGGTTTTTCTCCTCTCATCGAAACTTGCTTCCAATGCGGAATTGGGCAGCCCCAGCGGCTTTGTGTCGTTGAACGTCGGACTTTACTGACTGCCCTCCTGCGACAGTGGGTGCAGTCCCATTTTGTGCTGTCGGGACTTGCGTCCTGACAGAAAATTAGTCAGTGTCGGGAGGAAACTCCCGACACCACAACGCCGCGCTTCAAATCGGGACAGCGCCCGCCAGGGCAAGTGGTCGCATTATTTCTCTTTTCTCTCTATATTACTCGTCGAGCAGAATCAATTCTGCTTTTTTTGTGCCTCTCCATAGTTTCCTCTTAATGAACATGCGATTCTTACGGTACACGTTGGTTCAAGCTCTGGTCGTGTTGATTGTGCCGTGTCTTCTCGTTGGCCGGCAGACAGGCACCGCTGTTTCCGACACCGTGCA
>DATDNS010000482.1:0-3512 GCA_036518155.1 Bacteroidota bacterium | reverse complement strand
GCGTAACTTCTTGGGCCTGAGGACGTCCCGGATCCGGACACGAACGCAACATCCGTCCAGTTGCTGGCGGGATTTTGAGTGCCCGAAAAGAGATCGCCACGGTAGCATCTCTGAACCTCAAAGCCGAAGAGGTTGATTTCGGTCGCGGTCGTCCACTCAAGCTGCGTGCTCAGACGATTCGATGACACAGTGAAGGATGTCAGCTGCACGGCAAGGGAAAGGGCAGACAACTCCTTGGTCGGCGTGCTTTGATTCCCGTGAATGTCGACGGTACAAATCCGGTAGTAGTAATTGCTTCCTGCGGAGGAGGAACTGTCGATGAACAACGTATCCTTCGTAATGGACAGTCGATTGGATGGGGATGGAGTAAATCCGCTTACGGACGATCGGTAGATGCTGAAGTAGCCAAAATCGGGGTCGGTGACATCCGGATGCCAGTGAAGCTCAATAGGTCCGCCGGACAATGGTACAATCGCGGTTGCTAATGGTGCGGTTGGCGGGATATTGTCGACCGAATAGCCGCTACACACGTTGGATGACCAGGACTTGCCGGAGTCGGCACCCACGGCAATCACCTGAAAATAGTACACGGGGGTACCCTGTAATCCGGAATCGGCGTATGTGTGGACGACTGTGCTGTACCCGGTAAGCCAATCTGCGGGAACCGAGCCGACGGTCTGCCAGAATATTCCCCCTGTCGCGTTCGAAGCAATTGTTGTTCGGCCGAAGGACATGGTGTGCTTATCCGCGACTGCTCCCGGCACACCGGTACTGGCGGTTCCCATCAGGATTGTGTAGGAACGGACAATTGCATTTGGTGACGCGTCAAGATAGGACGGAGTCCAGAGCAACCGGATGTGTCCTCCCTGGTCGTCCGCGATATCGCGCGCGGCAACAATGGTCGGAACTGTGGATCCGAGATAACCGTTGCGGTCAATGTTCTGACAATAGATGTCGGACGCTCCCGTGTAGGCTCCGACCTGGGTCGCGCGTGAATCATTCCACGCGACGATCGCGCCGCCGTTCCCATCCGATGCAATCACCGGACCTGTTTGATGGAGGACCGCCGTGGTGACGGCAAATCCATTTGAATCGCTCCCTGCAATCCACAACGGGGTTCCGGATGCGCTTAGGCGTTGTGCGTAGATATCGGAATAACCGTTGCGGCTGTCATCCCAGGCAATGGTTGCTCCGCCTGCGCCGTCGCCGATGAGCACTGGGGACGTTTGGTCGGTCGATGCGGTCGAAACCGGAACTCCGTTGGATTGCCACAGCATGGCGCCGGTCGATGCAACGCGTTGGGCGTATACGTCGGAATTTGCGCCATTCCTGTTATCACTCCATGAAATGACAGCTCCGCCAAGGCCGTCAGCCGTGATAACGGGCGAAAGCTGATTGTTGGCCGCAGTACACACCGCAAATCCCCCGCTCGGGTAATAGAACTGAACGATCCCGTTCGCACTGATCATCTGTACATAAATGTCATCATTCGTCCCGCTCCGGTAGTCCTGCCACGTTATGTAGGCGCCGCCGGCACCGTTACTTGCAATTGCAGGATAGAGTTGGTTGTTGGATTGATTGCAGATCACGATACCGTTGGTATCGCTGCTCTGAATCCACTGACGTATACCGCTTGCGTTGACACGCTGCGCATAAATATCGATGTTCGTGCCGGAGCCACCGTCGTTGCGGTAGTCCATCCACGTAATGATTGCCCCCCCGGACCCGTCGGTAGCGGCAACTGCTTCGTCCTGGTCTTTTGAGGAGTTGCAGACGACGACTCCATTGGAATCGCCCCCCACGGCCCACTGCCGCACGCCGCTGGCGTTAATCCGTTGCGCGTACACGTCAAAATCTGTTCCATTCCTCTTGTCATCCCAGACAGCAATCGCTCCACCAGTTCCGTCAGGAATCAGTGTTGTCAGGTACTGCCCGCCGGTCGCGGTACTCACCGGCACACCATTGGCCGTCCATTGCACGACGCCGGTGGAGTCGATACGCTGGGCGTACACGTCGTAATCGGTGCCGTTCCGGTTATCTTCCCACGCGATTATTGCCCCGCCCGTGCCGTCGCTCACGATGTGTACGCTGAATTGATTGTTCGTTGCTGTGCAGATGGGAACCCCGTCCGTTGTCCAGCGCACGATTCCGTAGACATCGATGCGTTGGGCGTAGACATCCGAGTTGGTGGAATTGCTCGGGTCGCTGCGATAGTCGTTCCACGCAATGATGGCGCCGCCCGCTCCGTCACTCACGATCACGGGATTCTGTTGCGTTCCAGTCGCCGTACTGATGGGGTTGTTGATGTTCGGATTGTTGGACCACTGGGCAATCGCCGGGGTCCGGAAGAGGGTTGCGAGAGCAAAGACCGCAAGTGTAGTTGCGGATCGCTTGAAAATTCCGTCAACAATTTGCATGGGGGCTCCTTCGTATGTATTGGTCATACGTTGTCTTTACCGTGGACTCTTTTTCCTGAACATCCTGAAGCACCACAAAAGGCGTGAAGAAGCTACACACCCTTGAAACATGCAACATGGCACAACATTGTCAGTGATCGGAAGACAGAAATCCGGCAACGATCTGAGATGACGGAGTGGTAGAAAAAAGATTCTCAAATTTGGGAATCGGGCAGAATCTTAAGAATTGTGAACCAAAAAGTCAACAAAAATCAGGCGCGAAAAGCGGTTTCATTCGAGAGGGAAAAGGATAACCGTCACCTGATTAGCGCATCCATCAATGGTGACGGTCATATTTACACGGATGAGAGACTTGACCAGCAGGGATATTCCACGCAGAGTGTCCATCCGACCAACGAATCGGGATGACCAGACGAAACGTGGTCACTTGATGAGGAGCATTTTCTTCACGAGCTGTTTGTTGTTGAAGCGAAGGACTGAAAAATAGATCCCCGAAGAGAACCTCGACCCGTTGAAATCCGCTTGATGATACTCTCCTGCCTTCATCGGCCGGTCCAGAATGGTCTCTACTTCCTGTCCGAGCATGTTGTAGATGACAAGCTTCACGTTGCCGTCTTCGGGGATTGTGAATTCGACCTTCGTCGTCGGATTAAAAGGGTTGGGATAATTCTGCGCAAGGGAGAAGATCCTCGGTGCCGTTCCGACTTCTACGTCGACAATGCGGGAATATCCGGCCGACCCTTTGGTATCGAGCGTCTTCAATCGGTAGGAATAGCGACCCGGCGGAAGAGATCTGTCGGAGAACAAATACGTGCGCGGCGTTGCGCTCGTGCCGGCCGCTTTGACAAAGCCGGCTGACACCCAGGACCCGCCGGACCGGACAGTATTGGTTCCGGAAAGCGGACCCGTAAAGTCCCGCTCGACAGAAAATCCGTAGGTGTTCGTCTCTGTCGCGGTCGACCAGCGGAGTTCGGCATCGAAGCGTTGCGAGCTTGCCACGAATGACGTCATCTCGACCGGGAGCGGAGATGCCGTGGTGAAACTCCGTGTCTCCGAGTTTGAGCTTGTCCCGCCGTCCCCGCTTGCAGCAACCCT
>DATDNS010000481.1:0-3008 GCA_036518155.1 Bacteroidota bacterium | reverse complement strand
GATGATGATCGGCGATACGTTGTCGCGCACGGATGAGACGGCGAAAATGAAGCTCCTGTCGCTCATGAATCATTTTCTGACGAGAATGTTCACCGTGAATGCGTCGGACATCGACATGGGCGGCTACGGAAGTCAGGGAAGCATTTGGTACCGTGTGTTCGGTTCGAAGAAACCCGATCCGAGCCTCGGCAAATATTCTCCCGACGAAATGAATATTTTGATCCAGAGCGTGATTGGAGATCGTCAGCGGACATTCCTGTACGAAAACAGGAACCTGGATTTTTCGCATATGGTGACATTTGAGAACAGCGAGTTTCGACGGTTCAGGGCGGACGCGTACTTTGACCTCGACCAGCTCGCGCTCAACATGCGTGCGATCAACAATACTGTTCGTCCCTTCAAAACGCTGGAGCTGCACGCCAACGTGACGAAGATGTTGAGCCTTGCGCATACAAAAGAGGGGCTTTGCCTCGTTACGGGTATCACCGGCTCGGGCAAGAGCTCCACGCTAGATTCCATCATCGACGCGAACAACCACACGGTTGACGGACACATTGTCATCATCTCTTCCCCGATCGAGTATGTTCATAAATCGGACAAGTGTATCATACGTCACCGCGAAGTAGGGCGTGATGTGTTAGGTTTCAAGGAAGGAGCCATCCAGGCACTGAGGCAGGACCCTGATATCATTATGGTCGGCGAGTTGCGGGATCCTGAAACGATCATGACGGCCCTGGAAATTACCGACTCCGGACACAAAGTCTTCTCAACACTTCATACAGCCTCCGCGGTTGAAAGTATCGACAGGATCATCGGAGAAATTCCGCCCAACGAACAGGAACGTGTGCGCATCCGCCTGGGCGAGACGTTGCGCTGTGTGATATCGCAAAAACTCGTTCCAAGTCTTGACGGGAAGAGAATTCTCGCGAAAGAAATCATGCTCGGCACTCCATCGGTCAAAGCGGCGATCAAGAACGGAAATACCGGCGAAATCTACCAGATGATTTCGGAAGGTGCGGAGGGCGGCATGTGCACGATGGAACAGGACTTGAAGCGGTTGTATTTGATGAAGAAGGTGTCGCTGGAAAATGCGATGAATTACTGCAACAACAAGCGAAGGATGCAGCAGTTGCTGCAGATCCAGGCGACAGAATCGTGAGTTCACCCCGGATTTTCTGCACCATCGATCACGGATAAAGGGACTTCCAGCGCATGTACCAGTCGGGCCAGGGAAAAACAGCGGTTGCACTCTTCGTCGACGGCTTGGAGCTCAAGTTCGTCCAGCTCTCGGCGAACGGAAGCACCGTGACGCTTCGTGACTTCAAAACTGTCGCCCTCGTGTCGAAGTTTGAAGAAAAAGCGGCGGCGGTCGCTGCGCCCACAGAGGAACCGACCTTCGGCGACATCGGTGCGGGCGATGCGATGGCTGCGGCAGAACCGGCCGTGGCTGATGAGGGTGCCGTTGCGCCGGCCAGCAATTCATCCGTGCTGCTCGGTCTCCTTACCGACCTTCCTCCGACAAAGTATACGTTCTCGTTCGCACTTTCCGAACCTGCCGTCACCTACCAGGAATTCGACAGCGATTTCGGCCTGAAGGGGACCAAGCTCAAGAAAAAGCTGATCCAGGAAATTTCAGCCACACGAGCCACGCCTCCCGTCCTCGATTCTCTTGAAGTCATTCCGACTGCAGCAGGCGGTGAACTCGCGGTTATCAGGGAGGATGGGCTTCATCTGTTCGATCTGTTGACGGAGACCCGGCCATTCATGGGCGGACGCATCCCGAATGTCAGGTCGATCGACAGCGCTGACACGGCCCTCATGGGGCTCATCCGCGCAAGTTATGAGCTGGGAGAAGATGAAATCTCGGTCATCGTCTATGTCGGCCACGATTTCAGCCGCCTGATTTTCATGCACGGGATGCATTACATGCATTTTGCGCCGATCATCAGCGAAGGGTATGGCTCGGCGAACGTCGAGAACACGCTCTACAGCCGTATCCTCCTTGAACAGGACAATATCGCACTTCCCCGGATCGACCGGATTTTCCTTGCAGGCGAGAGTCACAAAATCAATATGATGGAATCTCTCGCACCGCAATTCCCGCATTCCACGGTTGAGTATGTCAAGGCGCCCGATCTTGATTTGAGCGCGTTCGACGGACAGGTCGGAGAACAAATTTCCGAGTATGCGATCCCGATTGCTGTTGCCTGGCAGGTCCTTAACCCCAAGGCCAAAGGGTTCTATCACACCAACCTCATACCAAACGCAATCGTCGAGGGGCAAAAGGCCTTTAAGCTTGGATGGCACGGCTGGCTCTCGGCGGCGGCTATGCTTGCGGCGATCGTCTTCTTCTATACTTCGATCCTGAAGCAAAACGCTGAAATCATCAATGCCCGGGAGGCTCTTGCAAAGAAACAAGCCCGCCTGGCGGATATTGAGGTTTTGCAGCAGCGCGAAGCCACACTCAACAGTGAAATCAAGAAATATCAGCTGGCGACGGCGGTATACGACTCACTCGCACCCGGGAGCGACCGCTGGAGCAGGGTATTGCACTATCTGGGGAACAGCATTGAAGACCTGAATTCCGTGTGGATCTACAGTCTGAAGAGGGATGACCAGAATCCCAACGGTCTTCTCATCAGCGGACGGTCGATCTATCGGACACGCATTCCCCGTCTCGCGAGCGTTTTTGAGAAAGCAACATTGCGTGCAGTACGGACAACGACGATCCGAGGAAAGATCATCTATGATTTTGACATTTCCGTGGAACAGGTCGACAAAGGTGACGCAGGCGGCGCAAGCGCCCCGGCTGGCCGAAAATAAACCATAACTGCTAAAAACACGTGTCATTCAAACTTCGAAATACCGTCGTTCTTGCGTCGCTGGCATTCCTGATCAGCGCTGCCGGCATGATTTACTGGAAGTGGTACCAGCCGCGCAAACTGAAAGAAATTGCGAAGCAAATGCAGATCACAGACCAAAAGATCAACGACATGGCGGGTCTTCTG
>DATDNS010000480.1:0-2595 GCA_036518155.1 Bacteroidota bacterium | reverse complement strand
CGCTTCAGCCCACCAGTTCCCCTTTCGGGTTGATCTTTGCCAGTTTGACGGCGCGCGCCTTTCCACGAAGAAACGAAGGGACCACCATCAGCGCTTCCTTCGGTCCTTCCGCCTCGAGCGTGACCCATCCGGTGTGATCACCGTCGGTGCAGCCCCAGTCAAAGCGAGCAGTATACCCTGCATTGACGACTTCGCTGAAAGCTTTCTTGCACTCTTCGTGCGTGTGTGGAGAAATGACCAGGTAACGGAACATGCGACCTCCCTTGAAGATGGTTTGTGAGATAGAACGCGGCGGGTGTCTGCCGGTTCATTGTAATCACGTTTTCCACTTGATGGTGCAGCCGATGGAATACGTCTCAGGTTCCGCGACGTCGCGTCCCGAGAGAATGGCGTCCACGGCGTTGCGCAAATAGTTTGTTTTGACGGCGGATGGGTTCTGGTAATTGTCGTCCATCTTTCCGTTGTAGCGGAGATGGCGTTTCGCATCGAAGACGAAGAATTCGGGCGTGTGCGTTGCGCCGTACGCGTCGGCAACAGACTGGTCCTCATCGCGCAGGTACGGAAAATTGTACCCTTTGGACTTCGCACGCTTGACCATCTCCTCGAAATTGTCTTCAGGGTAGTGGACGGTCTCATTGGAATTGATGGCGACAAGCTGGACCCCTTTGGCCGAATAGTCGCGCTGGAGGGCGATCATCCGTTCTTCGTATGCCTGGACGTAGGGACAATGGTTGCAGGAGAACACAATGACAAGGGCTTGTTTGTCCGCAAACGACGAAAGAGAATATTTCTTGCCGTCGGTGCCGGGGAGATTGTTGAAGGGGGGCGCAGATGTTCCGGTTTTGAGACCTTCTGTATTCATGGAATTGTTCCTCGTTAGGTCTTTCATGCTAAAGATGTGGAAATACGAAGGCTAATGCAATAGCAAACAGCAGCGGGAGTAACACGCAGGGTAAGATCTGAACTCAAGGTCCCCATTTCTTTTTAGAAAAGAAATGGGGAAAAGAAAATCCTCCGAATTCGAACCCACTGACTGACCTTCGACCCGCAAGCCCGAATTTCGGCACCAGGTTTTCGAAAAGAACTCTTGGTTCGGTGCCGAAATTAAACGCGCGGTTTGATCGACCCGGCACATCGCCGGCGAATTCGGAGCCCACCACACAAGAACCAAAACAAAGAGAGTTTTGAGGACCCGTTGTGATGGGATGGATGAATTGGTCTTTTGCAGCTACAGACTTAATCGGAACCCCACCACGACACCATTATAATTCTTTCCGAACTGATAGTGGGCCATCCAGTGCTGATAGCCAATCCCCAGCGACGCCATCAGCCGCGCATCGGCATCGAACGAATAGACACCGAGTCCCCCGGAGATCGACCAGGGAGATATCCCCGCGATGCGTTTCAGCTCACGATAGAGGTCATCGAATGCCTTGTTGATCTTCTCGGACTGGACGATCTGCGAATCCTGTCGTGCGATGAGATTCTCGGCCGCATCTTCATACCGGGCATAGCGTGCCAGGAGGGCGTCGTGTTTGGCGAAAAGTGTATCGTTCCTCGTCACGAGTGTCCGCAGCACTTCGGATTCTGCCGAAAGCGCTGCCAGGTCCTCCTTTGCTACGAGAAAATATGTTTTCCCGTCGACGACCACGCTTTTGCCCCCGTCGGCAAGCTCGCGGACGGGGAATCGTTCGGTTCCCCGAAGGAGAAAAAGCGATTGAGAGTAGGTTGACAGGGGAAAGAGGAGCAAAAGAAAGCCAAAGGTAAAGGTAGGGAAGGAGGTAGAGGTAGAGCGGCGAATGAGGTTCATTTTGTCACCAATTATTCGAAGATGTTCTTCTGGAAATTCTGCCGGGATTTTCGGACGGCATTATTGAACCGGCGGTCGAGTTCTTCGTCCGCAATATCGGCGTAGACGGCGCGGATTTCCTTAATGGTCCGTTCGAATTCTGTATTGACCTTCTTTCGCAAGTCGGACAGTTCTTGTCGCGACACGGCGATGCTTGTTTTAGCATTCGTGAAGGAGGCGCGTGCAGATTCGGTTTCTGATTTCAACCTGGCGTAGTCATTCTTGAGTGTATCGATGGTCATTTCTTTTTGGCGCAGCTGCTCGGCGATATCGGCGTACGAGACGATCTGGACGATCGAGAGGAGCGCGACGATGCCTACAGCCGCGACGCTTGCCAGCCAGAGTTTGTCCCTGAGGTTGATGGATTTCAGAAGAAAAAGAAAGACGACGCAGCAGAGGATGATGACGATGAAATCCGACAATTGAGAAAAGAAAGATAATGCGTGGACCATGACTGGGCTCCTTCATGGTGTTGTGAGATGATGTTCGGAAGTCCCCCGCGAGACGCAGTGATGTCGGGACTTACGTCCCGACACTTCCACGGTCAACGTCTTTCATGCCCACGCTTCCGTGCAGATGAAGATAGTGAAAAGTTGATTTCAGCGTCGCAGAAATTCAGACGGCTTCTCATTCCTGAGAAAACAGCGTGCAACATTTCCTTGTGTTTGAAGAATGGGACGCGTAGATTTGATATGGCTGTGATGATGAGTGATGCCGGTATCGGGGGATACCGAGAGGATTGCAGC
>DATDNS010000479.1:0-5403 GCA_036518155.1 Bacteroidota bacterium | reverse complement strand
TCTCAGCATCGGATGTCCCGGAAGATAAGGAACAAGGTGCTTCGCAACACAGATAGGGCCAACACCCGGCCCGCCGCCGCCGTGCGGAATCGCAAACGTCTTGTGCAGGTTGAGGTGGCAGACGTCTGCTCCGATCGTTGCGGGGCTCGTCAGACCAACCTGTGCGTTCATGTTGGCGCCATCCATATATACCTGGCCGCCGTTGGCGTGGACGATTTCGCAAATTTCCTTGATTGACTCTTCAAAGACGCCGTGGGTGGACGGATAGGTCACCATCAACGCGGCAAGGTTGTCTTTGTATTCCCCGGCTTTGAGCTTCAGGTCTGCAAGGTCGATATTCCCTCTCTCATCGCACTGGACGACGACCACCTGGTAACCGGCCATGACCGCGCTTGCAGGGTTCGTGCCGTGTGCCGACGACGGGATGAGCGCAATGGTTCGCTTTCCCTGTTTCCTGTCGAGATGGTATTGGCGGATGACCATCAGGCCTGTGAACTCGCCTTGAGCGCCGGAATTCGGCTGCAACGATGCGCCGGCAAATCCGGTAATCTCGCACAGAGCGCTTTCAAGCTCTTTGAACACCTGTTGATAGCCCTTCGTCTGGTCCAGGGGAGCGAAGGGGTGGATATCCGCAAATTCCGGCCAGCTGACAGGCCGCAATTCGGAAACGGCATTCAGTTTCATCGTGCAGGAGCCGAGCGAAATCATCGAATGCGTCATCGAAAGGTCTTTATTTTCCAATGACTTGATGTAGCGGGTCATTTCCAGTTCCGAGTGGTGCGTGTTGAAGACCGGATGCTGCAGGTACTTGCTCGTTCGTTCAAACGGTTCGGGAAGCCGGATCTCCAGCGTCGACAGCCTGGAGCTCAAATTCCGCCCTGCGTACGATTTCCGGCTTGCTTTCGCAAAGACTCCTGCGATGTTCTGCACGTCCTCGATCCGGGTCGTCTCATCCAAGGCAATGCCGATGTGTGTTCCATCGACCATCCTGAGGTTGTATCCCGCAGCGAGCGCAAGGTCGACGATTTTCGCGCAGACCGGTTTTTTCTCAACGGCAATCCTGAGCGTATCGAAGTAGACGACGTTTTCCTGACGGTATCCGAGCTTCATTAACTCGCTTTCCAGCAACCTTGCATACGCGCGTACGCGCAACGCAATTGACTTCAGTCCTTCCGGTCCGTGGTAGACTGCGTACATGCCCGCCATAATGGCGAGAAGCGCCTGCGCCGTGCAGATATTGGACGTGGCTTTTTCTCTCCGGATGTGTTGTTCACGGGTCTGGAGCGTCATCCGGTACGCAGGTTGACCGTGCGAATCGATGGAGACGCCGATAATCCTGCCCGGCATGGACCGGATGAACTCATTTTTCGTCGCAAAGAACCCTGCGTGCGGGCCGCCGAAGCCGATCGGGACACCGAACCGCTGCGAATTTCCGACCACGATATCCGCACCAAACTCACCCGGCGGAGTCAGAAGGGTGAGGCTCAGCAAATCCGAGGCAACAACGACAAAGGCGCCGGCCTGCTTCGCCTGGGCAATGAATTCACGATAGTTGAGGACCGAACCATCTTCCGCCGGGTACTGAAGAAGTACGCCGAAAAACGTCGGATCCATCTTCGTCTTCGCCGGATTGCCCACGACGATTTCAATCCCCTGTGCGGAAGCCCGGCTTCTCAGCACTTCGATCGTCTGGATAAAACAACCGTCCGACACGAAGAACTTGTGGGCAGCCGATCCGTTGGCGCCCCTGTTATGGAGGCCGTGCACCATGATCATCGCTTCAGCGGCGGCGGTACCTTCGTCGAGGAGCGAGGCATTTGCGACTTCCATCGCGGTGAGGTCGGCCACGACGGTCTGAAAATTCAGGAGTGCTTCGAGGCGTCCCTGCGATATCTCCGGTTGATACGGAGTGTACTGCGTGTACCACCCGGGGTTCTCGAACACCGTCCGCTGGATAACCGACGGTACGATGCAATTATAGTATCCCTGTCCGAGGTACGACGTGACCACCTTGTTCTTCGCGGCGATGCTGCGGAGCGACTGCAGGTATTCGTACTCGCCGACTGCTTCCGGGAGGCGGAGCTGATGTCCGAGACGGATCCCTTCGGGGATCGTCTCCCGGACGAGGTCATCGATGGTGCGCACACCGATCGTCTGGAGCATTGCGTCGACATCCTGTTGCCGGGGCCCGATATGTCGCGTTTGAAACTTTTCGTGTTCTCTGTGCTGGGTATTCATGGGAAGATTTCTTTTCTAAGGTTGAGGTACCGTGTTGCTTTGCTGCAACTTCTCGAGGGCCTGAGCGGCGGCGGACTGTTCAGCATCTTTCTTGCTCCTGCCGTTGCCGGTCCCGAAACTCTGATTTCCGACGATCACTTCGATGGTAAACCGCCTGTCGTGTTCGGGGCCTTCCTCTTTCAGCACCGAGTAGCGGGGGATGCCCAGCGAATTCCGTTGCGCGTATTCGAGGAGGGCGCTTTTGTAATTATCATCCGTCTGGGCGGATGCCAGAACATCCTGATTCGACAACAGCGTTCTTCGTACAAATTTCCGCGCAGGTTTGATCCCGCCGTCGAGGAAGATTGCGCCAAGGATCGCTTCAAACGCATCGGCCAGGATCGATTCCGAACCGCTGTCGATCGACTGCACGGCACTGTTGCTCAGCAACAGGAAATCCGAAATCCGAAGCTCTTTTGCGCGCTGCGCCAGGATATGACGGTTGACGAGTCGCGACCGAAGTTTCGTCAGGTCGCCTTCTTCAAGCCTGGGAAACGTCTGATACAAAAACTCCGCAACCGCGGCGTTCAGCACGGCATCACCGAGGAATTCCAGCCGCTCATTGGATTTCCACCGCGGGTCGACAAACTGGAGATACGAGCGATGGAGCAGGGATTGAACGAAGAGCTCCCAATTCCCGGGAGTGTACCCGATCGTTTGCTCGAACCGTCTGAAATCGAATCCGTTGCCTGAGAGCTGCTGGGCCGTTCCGCCAAGGCTGATGGCCGGTCGTGGCAGAAGAAGCCGGAGAGGTTTGAACGCGTTGAAGAGAAACGAGAATGATTTTTTCACATCATCAATCTCCCCTCCACAGTGGGACCGATGCTAGTCGTGGTATTTCTTGAACAACAAGGATGCGTTGTGTCCGCCAAACCCGAACGTGTTGCTGAGCGCTGCCTCGACCTTCCACTCTCTTGCACCGTCGGTGATGTAGTTGAGGTCGCACTCAGGGTCCGGCGTCGAACGGTTAATGGTGGGATGGACTTTGTTGCATTGAACGGAGAGCACTGTCGCGATGGCTTCCACAGCACCGGCGGCGCCGAGCAAATGGCCGATCATCGATTTCGTGGAATTCACCGCAATGGAATACGCCCGTTCGCCGAATACGGTCTTGATCGCCGCCGTTTCGTTTTTGTCTCCCACCGGCGTCGATGTCCCGTGGGTATTGACATACTGCACGTCGTTCGCTGTCAGCCCGGCGTCCTTGATCGCAATGCGCATGGAACGCACAGCTCCTTCGCCTCCCGGAGCCGGTTCGGTGATGTGATGCGCATCCGCTGTAAACCCGATACCGCCGAGTTCCGCATAAATGTTCGCGCCGCGTTTCAGGGCGCGGCTCAATTCTTCGATCACAAGGATTCCTGCGCCCTCTCCCATCACAAAACCATCCCGGTCTTTGTCAAACGGCCTGCTGGCCGTCTGGGGAGAGTCATTGCGCGTCGACAGGGCCCGCATGGCGTTGAACCCTCCGATGCCCATTTCGCAAATCGAAGCTTCGGCACCGCCTGTCACCATGACGTCCGCATCCCCGCGCTGGATGAGGATGAAGGCATCGCCGATCGCGTGCGATGAAGTCGCGCACGCCGACGTCGTCGCGTAGTTCGGACCCTTGAGGCCGTAACGCATCGAGACACGCCCCGAGGCCATATCCGCGATCATCATGGGGATGAAAAACGGACTAATCCGGTGGGGGCCTTTTTCCACGAACAGGGTCTCGAATTGTTTGTGATATGTCCCCATCCCGCCAATACCGGAACCGATGATCACACCAATCCGGTCCTTGTCTTCCTGCTGCAAATCCATTCCCGAATTCTTCAGGGCCATATCGCTGGCGGCGAGGGCATACTGCGTGAACAGGTCGCTCCGCTGCGCCAGTTTGCGATCCATGAAATCCTGCGCGTTGAAACCTTTGACCTCGCAGGCGAACTTCGTATCGTACTGGGTTGTATCAAAGTAGGAAATCGGACCGGCACCGCTTTTGCCGGCGAGCAGGTTTTTCCAATACTCCTCGACAGAATTGCCGATCGGAGTCAATGCTCCCATGCCGGTGATCACTACTCTCCGTTTTTTATCCGGGAACCCCATACATCTTCACTCTCGTTAGTTGTGAATGAAGTGAGGACGTTCGTCGTCCTCGCCTTCTTCAGTGGTAGACACCTCGCCACCGCCGGTCGGTTACGGCGGGGCAACTTCGGGAATCAGGCGGTTTTCGAGGAGATGTATTTTATCGCATCGCCTACCGTAGCGATTTTTTCCGCATCTTCGTCCGGGATCTGCAGATTGAACGCTTTCTCAAATTCCATGACAAGTTCCACGGTGTCGAGGGAATCGGCTCCGAGGTCGTTGGTAAACGATGCCTCGGGAGTAATCTGGGCAGCGTCAACGCCAAGCTTCGACACGATGATTTCTTTCACTTTTGCTGAAACATCAGCCATGGTACGGCTCCTTTCGGTTATAGGAATGAAGATGGATTAATTTGTTTACATGACAATTCCGCCGTCTACGCACAACACCTGACCCGTCATGTAGCTGGCGGCAGGCGATGCAAGAAAGACGACAACGTTTGCAATTTCTTCCGGTTTGGCGGTCCGCTTCATCGGAATGATGTTCATGAGTGCTTCCCGCTGCTGCGGCGTGAGTTTCTCCGTCATATCCGTATCGACGAAGCCCGGCGCGACGGCATTGACCTGGATGTTCCTCGAGGCAAGTTCTTTCGCCAACGACTTGGTCAACCCGATCATCCCGGCCTTGGCCGAGGAATAATTGACCTGGCCCGCGTTGCCGATAACGCCGGAAATGGAACTGATGTTGATGATTTTCCCGTCACGCTGCCCCATCATCGGCCGGCAGACAGCTTTCGCGAAATTAAAGGCGCTCTTCAGGTTCGTGTCCAGCACATCATCCCAATCCTGTTCGCCCATTCTCATCAAGAGCGTATCTTTCGTGATGCCGGCGTTGTTCACCAGAATATCAACCCTTTGGAACGTCTTGACGACCTGGTCGACAACCTGCTGGGCCCCGATAATATCTTTAGCATCCGATTGAATAGCAAGTGCCTTGACCCCTTTGGACTCTATTTCTTTCCTGACGTTCTCCGCTGCATCGACGGCGCTTTTGAATGTAAAA
>DATDNS010000478.1:0-2079 GCA_036518155.1 Bacteroidota bacterium | reverse complement strand
CTGATGGAAAACAGAATCGAGCCGTTCTGTTCCTCGACCTGCTCAACGGGTATCACGGCATCGGCGCCTTCAGGGAGAGGCGCCCCGGTCAAAATGCGGATGGCCATGTTCGGCCTCAGTGCCTGTGTCGACGAAGCACCCGCCGCAATTTCGCTCTGGATCGGAAGCTCTATCCTCTCGTTTCCATCCGCGCCTGCCGCGTCACTTGAACGGACTGCAAATCCGTCCATCGACGAATTTTTGAATGGTGGAATGTCGTCCTTTGAACGGACGTCGCTCGCCAAAATCCGCTCGTGAGCTTCGCGTAACGGAATTGTCCGGCTCCGGAACACAGGCGTGTTGCTAACAACGATTTTTCTTGCCTCTTCGGCGGAGATCATATTGACAAATGCGTTGTACGCTTCAGGTGCGCGGAAAGGGCAGACAAGGGGCGGCTACGCAGGCAATATAGAGAGCGGCATATAGAAAAGCAACGTCCACGGCATACGCATTGGACTTTGAAAGCCAATGCGTCTTCGTTATACATCCCGGCACCATTTGTCTCAGAAAACGGTATCTATGCCGTGTCGACTGCCTGCAAATAGTAAGTGTTCTCCGGCGA
Source organism: Bacteroidota bacterium (assembly GCA_036518155.1). Taxonomy (GTDB): domain Bacteria; phylum Bacteroidota; class Ignavibacteria; order UBA10030; family UBA10030; genus JADGQA01. The sequence continues at coordinate 1,478 of DATDNS010000478.1, read as the reverse complement.
GGTTAGCGCGTCGAAGATCTCTTCGTTATGGGAAATCACCATGACACTCCTCCCCGAGCTGAGTTTGTCCTCAAGGTTGTCGATGACTTTCACCGAGCTCGCGAAATCCAGTCCGTTGAGCGGCTCATCGAGGATCAGAATATCGGTGTCGAGAACCATGGATCGGAGCAGGTTCAGGCGCTGCTTTTGGCCGCCGCTCAGATATTTCACAGGTTTGCGCAGAAATTCACGGTCGGGTTTCTCATCAAACAGTTGCGAAAGCGTTTCAAGAATCCTGGCGTTGTTCATTGTTCCCGTGAGCGGGAGACCACCGAAAACCTCTTCGACGCGTGCATTTTGGTTCAGCGCCTCATCGGCGTGCTGGAATACCAGCGTCATCTGGCGGCCCCATACGTGCTTCGCCCACAGTGCGCGAGGCGTACGTTCCGTGAACACAACGCTCCCGAGCTGCATTGTCATGCCTTGCGGCTGCAGCAATCCCATCATGAGTTTCACAATTGTCGTTTTCCCGGTCCCGCTGGGGGCTTTGAGGTAGCTCATCGCGCCCTTTCGAATGAAGAGCGGTGTGGGGTTCCTGCCCTCACGATCGCGTGAGATCGTAAGTGTCCGGCCAAACACGCTCAAATGCGGTTCAAGCTTCAGAATTGCCCCTTGTTTGGTTTCATTGGATGACCGCCTCCTGCGTACATCGAGCCAGGAAAGATACTCCTCCGGCTTGAAATCTCTCACTTTCAGTCGTCCACGATCGACAAGAAGCTCCTTGTAGAAGATTCGCTTGGCCAGTCCGGCATACACGTTCGTGAAACGGCTGACCATTGAATAGTCGTGAGTAATCAACAACACCGTGATGTTCCGTGCGCGGACGTTCTCCACAAGGAGGTCGAGGAATTCATCGCGGAGTTTGTTGTCGAGGTTTCCGGTCGGTTCGTCAAAAATGTACAGTGCACCCGGTACGGAAGGCGTGAGCGTCGACATCTTTTTGAACGCCATCGCGGCAAGCATGCGTTGTTTTTCCCCTCCGCTCGGGCGGTACGGTTTCGGATAGACATCCAGAATCTTTTCGACGTCCGCTTCCGTTGATCCCTGCCACAAGCGCCGGAGAATTTCCCGGTCCGCCGATGCTCCTGCCAGACTCCCTTCGTCAATCTGGGTCCGCAAGGTCAGCATCGGATTCAAATGCGATGACGGTTCCTGGAACACAAAGAATCCGTTATTACGTATGGCTGCGACGTCCCTGCCTCGCAGGTATTCATCATACGGCATTCCGTTGACGCGCGCGTCGAGCTGATCCGGATCGATAAGGCCGGCGATCGCAAGGGCCGACAGTGACTTGCCGATCCCCGATTCGCCGAAGAGGATCGTGATCGCCGATGCGGTCAGTCGAAAATCATCAATCGCGACGAGTTCCCGCTTCCCTGAAGTAACACGAATATTGTATTGAAGCTCGCTCATGCGTCAGACGAGTCTGTGCCTTCGGA
>DATDNS010000477.1:0-2274 GCA_036518155.1 Bacteroidota bacterium | reverse complement strand
AGGTCGCTATCGTAGATGAGCGGCAGAATTGGATGATAATATGCAGTGGTAACCACCTCGATTTGACCGGTACCCTTCGAAGGACGAAACATCAATTTCTTGTGAATGGGAACGATCGCGGCACAAATCTTGTACGTTTCTGCGACCATTCGTTTGCAGTCTTCCTCTCCAATCTTTCTTTTCAGCGTGTACGTGCCGTCAGAATTCTTTGCCACAAGATCCCCCAGGTCCACTGTCAGTCCGGTGGCGAGTTTAACAGGTCCTTCGAGGAAATCAGGATCCATATTCGCAAGATAGAACCAGAATTTGACCTCCCTCTTGTCCTGTTCGGTCATTGCATCCAGGCCGCCGTTGATATATTTCTCCTTCAATGCCTTGTACTCCGGAAATCGGGTCATGACGACTTCGCTGACGCCGAAGGCGTTCCAGACCTTTTTCAACAGAAAACTGATATCGTTCTCATTGAACTTCTTCGTTTCCTTCAAAGCGAGATCAATCCACGGGTCCGTCTTACCTTCCATCTCAGCAAAATATGCCTTCGCGTTAACCGTATTCTTCTTCACATCGACGAATGATTTCAGCCGGTTAACATAGTACTCCTGGAGCTGCAAAAGCAGGGACGATGTCAGGTTGACCGTACAGTGGACATTCGGATATTTCTCAAGAATCGCCGCCATGTCATAGTAATCTTTCGTCGCGTGCGTTCTTACCCACGGCCCCTGTAATTGATCCGATTCCGGATCGAGGTACAGCGGCTGGTGTTGATGCCAGATTATGTTCAGGTAGAGTGTTTTACCAGAACGTGGATAATCGTCATTCATAGCAGATTCCCGTTTTGTATAAGCCTCGAGGAGAACAGTTCCGTCTTCCTGAACGATGAAGACTGAATGCAGTGTAGAATTGGCACCGTCGACCATCCGGGCAGGATTGGCAGAATCAATAACCCAGACAGCCGAATCAAGCTGAACAACGAAATTGTACCGATAGATTCCCGGATTGAAGCTCCTGGCACCATGCCAGAACCCGTAATTCGACTCGTGAAGACTGTCAACACCTCTCCGCCACTGATTGAAGTCCCCGACAAGTTCCACCGACCTTGCCGTGCCGCGATAGATGAACTCCACTCCTTCAGAGACGGCCTTTGGTTGACCTAGAGCACAACAAGGGATGAACCATATGCATGCTAATGCAATGAGGGCACATCTTCGAATCCACGTCATCCTCATGCTTATTTTGCGGAAGAATTCACAACCGACGGAATCAACACTGATTGTCGTGGACCATAGAAGGGTTAGAGGCTGATGCAGCCTTTTGGCATTTCGAATCGTTGTCAATCACGCCTTCGCTGGCTGCCTTCCTCGAAATGCCCTCGAGAACTCCAAGATTTGAGATACCTTGACGATTAGCCGCATCTGAATATCCAGCAAATCAAAATAGAGTATAAATGAACGGGGCTAAGGCCGATCCTTGAGTCAGGATGATCAGCAAGCCAAGGAGAATGAGGATCAGGAAAATGGGCCCGAGCCACCACTTCTTTCGGACTTTCATGTATCCCCACAACTCCCCGAGAATCATAAACCGGGATTTTGCCTTCTTGAACATTTTCTTCATACATCGCCATTAATCGGGTTCGAACACTTCATTCAGAATTTCCGCATAATTCTCCTTCTTGACCTTGTCTTTCGCAACGACAAAGCTCCCAATCACCAGGTAATCCATTTCCGTTCTCAGGAAACAACGAACTGCATGATCCGGTGAACAGACAATAGGTTCTCCCCGGACATTGAACGAAGTATTAATGATAACAGGACAGCCGGTCTGATGTTCAAACTCGCTGATCAAATCGTAATAAAGCGGATTTTGATTCTTCGAAATCGTTTGGAGTCGTGCCGACCCATCCACATGGGTGACTGCCGGAATCTCTCTCCGGTCCTCCCTCACCGTGGCGACAAAGAGCATATAGGGACTTGCACGATTCGGCCTAAAATAGTCGCCAGTTCTTTCCTCCAGCACTGTTGGGGCAAACGGTCGAAAGCTTTCCCTGAACTTGATTTTCAAATTCACGACCGATTGATTTTTCGGATTGCGCGCATCTGCGATGATGCTTCTGTTTCCCAATGCACGCGGTCCGAATTCCATTCTTCCCTGAAACCATCCAATGACTTTTTGCTGAGCAATAAGTGATGCAGTCGTCCTGAGCAGGTCCTCTCTTCCGTACTTTACAAAGTCCAATTCATAGTTGCGCAGCAGTATTTCTATTTCATTATCCGAATA
>DATDNS010000476.1:0-5977 GCA_036518155.1 Bacteroidota bacterium | reverse complement strand
TCCAATTGGCTTCCAGTTCTTCGGCCACAATCATCGGGAAATAGGTCCGGGGACCCTGCCCCATCTCCGATTTTGCCACGGTGATTGTTACCTTGCCGGCCGGATCGATTCTGAGCCAGACGTTCGGAGCAAATGATTCAGCTGCAGATTCCGCGAGAAAGTCGCGCTTGTCGGACGGCAAATAGATGCTCAGGACAAGACCTGCTCCTGCGGTACCGGCGATCTTCATGAAATCGCGGCGATTCACGGAGGTCATCATCACGCACCCCCTTTCTCGGCAGCGAGGTGAATCGCTTTGCGGACGCGGTTGTAGGTCCCACATCTGCAGAGGTTTCCCGACATCGCGTCGTTGATTTCGGCATCGGTCGGATGCTTTTTTTGTTTCAGAAGAGCTGCCGCAGACATAATCATTCCGGGTTGGCAATAACCGCACTGAGGCACGTCCGCTTCGATCCACGCATCCTGGACAGGATGCAGACGACCTTCGTTCCCGAGCCCTTCGATGGTAAGAATGGACTTGCCGTCGCAGGCAAGTATCGGCGTTGCGCAGGATCGCGCCGCTTCGCCGTCGATATGAACGGTGCAAGCGCCGCACGCGCCGATCCCGCAGCCATATTTTGTTCCGGTGAGACCCAGGTTATCCCGGAGCACCCACAGAAGCGGGGTGTCGGGTTGTGCTTCAACGGTTTGTTTCTTCCCGTTAACGGTGAACTTGATTGACGCCATGGAAATTCTCCTTCACGCTCAGTCCAACATCCTCTCCCCTCAACAGACTGACAGTCTGCAGGATTTTTCCAACTGTCTCGACAGCAGAAAACATTCCTTATCGCAAATTCCTTCACACGCGCCGTATCACCCGCGTATGCTGATCGACATTGGCAAAGATACCTTTTTGTTTTGATGTTGACAAGTGCAGGTTCCTCCCTGTCGGTCGGTATAGTGCGCACGGGACCGGGTGGTTGCCGTACGTAAAGAGTTGTTCCAAAATACCCCAATTCTCGTTATCTTGATGTAATGATTCTAACGACACCCAGACCAACACGCAGGAAATACCCATGCCCATGAACCAGGTTAATCCCGTAAAGATTCTGACGATGATTGCGGCCGTGTTTGCGTTGTATGTGCTCCCGCTTGCTTCACAGCCAAAAGAGATTACTATTTTGCACACAAACGATATGCACGCCAGTTTTCTCCCCCACGAGGCATACTGGGTTAGAGGGAATCCGAAGCCTCTCGTCGGTGGTTTCAACGAACTTGCATTTGCGATCGACAGCCTTCGCCATTGCAGGAAATCAACGCTGCTCCTGGATGCCGGCGACATTATGACCGGGAACCCGATTACTGACCGGACTTTCAAAGGAGCGGAAGGCGGCGCTCTGATCGAAATGCTGAACTTGATGGGGTACGAGGGTCAGACCCCCGGAAACCACGATTTTGATATTTCATGTTCAAACTACCTCCGGTTGAAGGCAATCGCGACCTATCCTGTGTTCTCCGCAAATCTTGTCGATGAAAAAACAGGGCTTCCGGTGACAGGGAAAGAATATGTGGTGATTGAGAAGAACGGGTTGAAGATCGGCATGTTCGGTATTATGTCTCGGGAATTCTACAATCTCGTTACGGCAAACAGCACAAAAGGAATCAAACTCCTTCCACCGATTGAAACGGCGAAACGACTTATCGATCTTCTTGAATTTCAGACGGATCTTCTCATCGCGGTCACGCATCAGGGGGTCGGTGATGATTCGGTGCTCGCAGCGGAAACGAAGGGAATCGATGTCATTGTCGGTGGCCATTCGCATACACGGCTCAGGAGGCCCAACAACGTCAACGGCGTGCTCATTGTTCAGGCCGGATCGAATGCGGAAAACCTTGGAATCCTGGACCTCACGGTTGATAAACGACACCACATCGCAAAGTGGAATGGAGAACTCCATCAACTCTGGTACAATCCAAACAGGGGTACGACGGTTGTCTCCGCACTCGTCGACTCATTCAAGACAGAAATTAGAAATGAATACAGCGAAGTCATCGGAACGCTGAGCAGCCCGTGGAACGCAGCGAACGGTGAAACGGCTGAGGGGTATTTTCTTGCGGATGCCCAGCGCGAGGCCGCGCACGCCGACATCGGCTTCATGAACAACGGCGGAATTCGCAAGAGACTTTCACCCGGCCCGATCACGAAACAGGATCTGTTCGAAGTGCTTCCGTTTCGCAACATTCTCACAACGTTCAGCGTTACCGGCAGCCAAATCCGTGCAATTGTGCTGAACAATATTGCGAAACGACCCGGCATCCTGATCTCCGGCATCGATTGTGAGTGGAAGCGGGACGCGGCAGGCAACCCTGAAATCGTCAAACTCCTCGTCAACGGAAACCCGGTGAGCGATACCGCCACTTATACGGGAGCCGCAAGCGACTATATGATGGGGGAGGCGGAGCGCTATCTGGGTATTGCCGTCCCACACGTGACGTATCTGACCGAGACCGTTTTTGCTGCGGTCGAAGCAAGAGTCAGGGCGGACAAGATTGTTTCATCAAACGCAGATCCACGAATCAAAGAACTCAAGTAGAACACCTCAGGAGTGATCATGAACAACAATTTTCCCATTCTCATTATTACAGGCCGGCCCGCTGCCGGAAAATCGGAAGTCATCGATTTTTTAAAGAAGGCAGAGCCGAAGGAGCGGTTACAGAGATTTCATATCGCTGATTTTGAAGAGCTCGACGATTTCGTCTATGTCTGGGAGACGTTTGAAATCGACGATATGTTGACCAAACACGGCAAGCCCCGGATCTGGACCGACGAAAAATACTGGTTCAAAGACGAGTTTATCTGGAACCTGTACATCGAACGGATCAACCTTGAATACCGGAAGAAACTTGCACGGAACCCGCAGTACCACGAAGCAAAAACCACCCTCATTGAATTCGCACGTGGGGGAGACAACGGGATTTTTGAGGCGTTAACCTTTCTGCACGAAGATATTCTAAAGAGAGCTTCGTTGATGTACATCAAGGTGTCCTACGAAGAGTCCGTCCGCAAGAACCGGCGCCGTGCGAGGAAAGGACAGGAAGATTCGATCCTGTATCATTCGCTCCCCGACGAAAAAATGGATTTTTACTACAAGACGAACGACTGGGAAAAACTTGCGGCGAAGGACCCGAACTACATCGAGGTGAAGGGGATCAAAGTTCCCTACGGCGTTTTTGAGAATGAGCCGGAAAAGACGCTCGACCCGCTCTTGATCGGAAAAGAACTGGAGCGTGCAACGCAGAAAATTTGGAAATTGCGCGAATAGGATTGTTTTTTGTCGGACAGGATAGAATCCTGTCCGACGAGGAGAGATTGATGTCTTCAGACGCTGAGTCCTTTCATCGTCGTCACCTGCCTCATTTGTATCTTCCCAACGCCGTCTATTTTACCACCTTCCGTTTGGCGGGATCTCTACCGAGGCTTGTCATCGACGAACTCCAGGAGAAATCCCGTCTGCAGAAGAAATCTTGGATGAGCTTTGTGGATTATGACAAAGCGCTCGAAAAATGCAAAGTCAAAGCTCGGTGGCTAGCCAACTGGGAAATTGCAGATATGGTGGCGGAATCGATAAGACTTAGGGATGGAAACGAATATGATCTGGCAGCTTATTGCATAATGCCCAATCACGTCCACATGATATTTGGCGTTGGGAATCATGATTTGTTTAATCGCGTCGGACAGATTGTCAATCTGTCCGACAAGCCGTTATCGAAGATTATGCAGTCACTAAAGAGGTACACCGCGGGGAGGGCCAACCATATCCTCAGGCGCTCGGGCCCGTTCTGGCAGGATGAAAGCTTTGACCATGTACTCAGGAATGAGGAAGAGTTTGAGCGGACCGTTCGATATGTTGTCTACAATCCCGTCAAGGCGGGAATGGTAAGGAATTGGCGCGATTGGAGGTGGACGTTCTCGGTATTCGATCTTGATTGATGTTTGTTGGATTGTCGGTTAACCTTTCCGACGAAGCCTAATGCGCTGACTTTCCTTTCGGCATCACATTCCAGAGCCTCGACATGACGTATGCGCCGAACAACGCAAAGGGTATCGGCGCCCAATGCCACCATTGCCAGCCCCAGTTCGAGGTGATGTAGCCGACCCCCATACCCACGAACGCTCCCGCGAGATACTGCATCCCGTCAAAAAGTCCCGCCGCCGTCGCTGCCGCTTTTTTCCCTCCGAAGTCCATCGAAGCAGCACCGCCGATCATCCCGTGAGCGCCATTGACGCAAAACGAGAGGACGACGAGGCAGCACGCCGCGACAACTGGCCCAAGGTTCAGGAGATCGGAAATGCCGAACAGCGCGAGGACTAGGGCCATCCCGATGAATCCGAAGGTGATCACCGGTGCGCGTCGTCCGCCGAATGTCCTGTCGGAAGTTATCCCGAAGACGAATCCGCCGGCGATTCCGGCAAGCGCGATTCCCCACGTTGCGATGATATACGGGAGATACGTGGCAAAACTCTTGTTGTCCACTCCAAAGAAATCGACGAAGTATTTCGGCCACCACGCGTCGACCACGCTCCGCCGCACAAACCCGATCATCATCGAGCCGAGCGCAATCATCCACATGACACGCGATGCGAAGACTTTGGTGAGAATCGATTTGATGGACAACGCCTCACCGTGTTCACCTTCCACTTCGTCGCCGGTCTCGAATTCACCCAATCCCGCGTCCTTCGGTGAGTTGTGCATGAAGAAGAAGTTGATGATGAACAGCACGAGCACGAATGCGGCCGGGATCCAAAATGCGTACTGCCACGGGAACGCAAGCAGTACTAACGGTACGCCCTGGAATGCCAGCAAGAGGCCGAGTCGGATGAGAACGCCAAAAATTCCTGAAAACGTGCCGCGTTCGAGGACGTGAAACCACTGGGCATTGACCTTGACGATGGAGAGAGCTCCGTATGACTGGAAGAACCCGTTCAATCCCCAGACGATCGCCATGAGTGTCAGAATGATCCCTCCTGACAAACCGAAGCTGAGAACAGCGGGAGTGGCGACGTGTCGCGCAAGCCCAGTTCCTTCCCAGACTGCGGGACTCACGACGGCGATACTTGCCAACCCGAAAAGGACGTTCATCACGACGACACCGACCGCTCCAAAGAGAAACGCTTTCTTCCCGCCGACCCGGTCTGCAAATGGCCCGTTCAATACAACGGAAAGGCCGTAGACCAGGGGCATGACTGTTTCAAAGATACCGAGGTCAGTATTCTTCCATCCGAAGATGTTGGCCAGCGCAGGGGCTACGGCGGTGTAGTTGTACCGGGTCGCGTAGAAAAATGCATAGAGGATGCCGAGCGACATCCAGTTGACGACTCGCTGACGGCGGAATTCCGCGCTCAGGACAGGACGTTCTGAAGCTGACTGTGCCATAGCTTGATGTTCTCGATTGTGGAGAGGGGGCGATTACGAAATGATCTCTTTTGCCTTCTTCAGCACATTGTCCACCGTGAATCCGAACTCCTTGTAGATTGTTTCCCACGGTGCGGATGCGCCGAACCTGGAGATACCGAGGATCGAGCCGCCGTCCCCGACATATTTGTGCCAACCCATCGGCGATCCGGCTTCTACGGCCAGCCGTTTTTTGACGGAGGGTGAAAGGACCGAATCGCGGTACTCCTTCGATTGTTGTTCGAAGATCTCCCACGAAGGCATGCTGACGAGGCGGGCAGGGATGTTTTCTTTGACGAGTTGCTCATACGCGCCGAGCACGAATTGGACCTCGGATCCTGTTCCGATAAGGATGATTCTCGGATTCTTTGAATTCTCGCCAAGGATATAGGCCCCTTTGGCGAGATTTTCCGCCGACGCGTATTTTTTCCGGTCGATGAGAGGCACTTTTTGTCTGGTAAGCGCGAGAGCCACCGGGCCGGTTCTGTGCTCGATCGCCACACGCCACGCGACGGATGTCTCGTTCGCGTCCGCCGGGCGGATGA
>DATDNS010000475.1:0-7701 GCA_036518155.1 Bacteroidota bacterium | reverse complement strand
GGTGTAGAGATACAAACCTGTGGCCACCGCCTGATCCCGTTGTGTAATCAAATTCCACGCATGCTCCCCTCCCGCCATCAATTGATTCCCGTCCGAGTGATTTGCGAACCATTGGATATCGTTCGCGGAATACGTTGCAGCATCGTGGTCGAACGATGCTACCAGGTCGCCGGAAAGCGTGTAAATGCGTACCTCTGCGTGCGCAGGCAAATTATAAAAATAAAGCTTCCGGTCTCGTTCGGCGGAACCGTCCCAGAAAGCGCGGGCATAGTATGGATTGGGATAGACGCCCACGGGTTTCTTGAAGTTGACGTTGGCCGGCGTTCCCGGGAATGCGCGCTTGAGCGTCTGAATTTTGCTGCTTTCAAGACTCTGGAGATCTGTACTCGCATCTCCTGAATCGTAGGCCGTAACGGCAAACCCATATTGCCAGCCGTTCAAGACTTCTGGAACAGTAAACTTGTAGACATAATGGACCGTATCCGGCAGAAATTGAATTGGCTGGGGAAGTCGTATGTGTCCGAATCCTGTATTGTAGCCGATATTGTCATCGGCCTTGTCGAAATCTCCGAGCAAAATGAGATTGGCAAGGATATTTTGTGAAGCTGAGAGGTCGAATCCGGGCTGGGTTCCGTAAATACGATACCCTTCAAAGTCTTTTTGACCGGAAATCGGGTCGACGGATGCTTCAGAAGAATTGTCCCAGTAGATTTCCACCTCCCTGTCTGTGGGCACAACTTTCACGCGTGGTGAATTAGGAGGCGAAGGCAGAAAATAGCGCTTTGGCGTTCCGTTTGGCCCTGTCCAGATTTCTCCCGGATCCTGGATACCGTTACCGTTGCGGTCTTCACCGTTATAGGTGCGTTGCGCCCAGTCGGCAGCAAGGACAAGGTTGGCTTTTTGTGCCGGTGAATCATCGATAGTCGGCGTTGGCGTCTTCTTCTTAGCACCGATCAGAGCGAAGACGACATTGACAGAATCTCCGCCGGCAATGTGGCTTATGGGCCCTATCGTAACCATCGTCATGAAATTACTCGGCTTGGGTATGCCGGTAATTTGAGACGGTAGCAAACCGTTTGTCATCTTATTGTACTTCGCGATATCATCGGCCGGAGAAAAATACGTCGGATCGCTCGCGTTGTTGAATTGCCACGCCTGATATCCGGTGTGGGCAATATAAGGAGTGGAACCGAGAAACTTTATTGCCGCATAGCTGTCTGCAAGTCCGCCATCACCGTCATAGTCGTATGCATACCCGAGGTTCAGTGTGTCGATGTATCCCAGTCCTCCGTGGCTGTAGAACGGGGATCCGACCGTCGGCGGCGTGATATGCGTATTCCGTACGACAAGGTCCGCCCAGAGCGAGACATAGACGCTGTCAATGGAATACGAATTGACATTCTTGATGGTGTAATTGAAAATGACAAAGTTGTCTGCGAATGAAAAGTTGAACGCATAGGTTTCCATGTGCACGTTGATGCCGATCGGCACGTGGTTCGGGATGGGTTCGTTATTCTGGTTCGGATTGAACGTATTGACGTCCGTGAAGTCGGCGATGAAATCCTGGTGACTGACCGCATTTGGGTCATAGAACGCGTTGTCTGGCAGCGAGGATCGTTCAATCACTTTGGAGTCGACACCGGTGGTAAACTCAAACCCGGCAGACACACCGGTACGCAACGACGAAATATCGACGGCACCCGTCGTCACCCTTGTTCCGCCGCCGTTCCCATCATAGCCGATGCCAACCCACAATCCTCCGACAAACAGGTGCTCAATCCACGAGTCCTTCGGATACTGCATGGAAGGCTGGGACGGCCAGAGCCTGAATCCGTGGCCAATGACGCCAAAATTCGTGACGGTGATGCCGATGTTCCCGACCGAGGTGTATTTCGAATTGTCGTCAGCAGAAGTCTTGGAGAGCTTTTGCGCAGTCTGACCGGAAAGAACCTGGCTCAAAAGAAGAAAAACGATTGCGAGACGGGACAACGATTTCGGCATCAACAGCTCAGAAATAAATGTATGGCAACGTTGGATAGCAACTGGAATAGATTCCGGGGAAATGCTTTCAAAATCAACTATCCCCCGTCAGCGTACTTTCAAGGGTTTGAGCACAATGTGATCGTCTCGCAACAGGAAAAGATAATTCGGTAAACAGACACTTGCGCCATCATTTCGGGTGAAGCGATTTATGAAACAGAAGAAAGAATCGACTGTGGGACGGCGATAAAAATGTGGAGTTATATCATGAAAAAAGCAATCTCCAAATTTGGGAAGGCAAAGAAATTTTTGGAGGGGTCTTGACAGTTACTGGGAAGGAATTGCGACGCGGTCGCCGACTTTCAGACCGTCAGCAAGATTGTTCGAGCTCTGGATTCGTTCAACCGGGACCCCGTACTTCCGCGAAATCTTCGTCAGGGTATCCCCTTTCTTCACAGTGTGATAAATGAAGTTCTCCGCGTGTGTCCCTTGCGGGATGCGCAAGATCTGACCCACGCGAAGCCTGGACCTGCGAAGGTTGTTGTAGGCCATGAGGATCCTTGGCTGCACGGAATACTGGCGGGCGATCTGGGATATCGTCTCGCCCTTCTTCACTTTATGCGTCAGGCCTGACGGAACATCAGTATGATTCTGTCCCTGGACTTTCTTGTTCGCGTCCGGCGTAGGGATAATCTTCACACGATTATCGGGCGTACCGAAGATATCGAGGACCTGACCTGCACGGATTTTCGTTCCTTTCAGTTTGTTCCAGTTCTTCAGGTCAGCTATGCTGACTCCATAGCGACGCGCAATCCGGTCCAGGGATTCCCCCTCGACTACTTCATGTTGCGTCCAGTTCTGGGATGGCGTGACGACGTTGCTCTGCCCCAGTGTCTTGGTTCCCTGGGAATAGTCGGCAAAATCGCCGTTCTTCAGATTTTGCTTCTCGGAAAAACTCAGCCCGTCAATACCCGTGAATGTGGCTGCATTCTCCTGGGGAACCCAGACGGCAAGTTGCTGACCGGGCCGGATAAATTCTCCATACGCAATGTCGTTCCAGTTACGTATGTCGCTTGCCCGCACGTGGTACCATTCTGCGATGTGTCCAAGCGTGTCTCCCCGTTTTACCTGGTAAACAAGCTTTTGTTTCCCGGCGTGTTGACTTTCGCCGCTCCTTGAACGTTTTCCTTTCGAGGATCGGGCTGCAAGCAACTTTGCGCGGTCAAAATTGACTTTCTTGATCTCGCGATCATAATCGAACGTCTTCTTGGCACGCTGTGCTGCCACGTCCCTTGGAAGCGGGATGGCAATTTCTTTGCCGATGGAAATCTTCCGGGGATTCAGGTTTTTGTTGACTTCGAGCAGAAATTCAACACTGAGGCCATAATGGTGCGCAATCGAAGAAAGAGTTTCGTTTCTTTTGACGCGGTGGATATCCCAGTCTCTCTTTTGGTCTTCAGGGATCGCGGCATAGTTGACATCAAACAGCTTCTTTCTCCCGACAGGGACCCTGAGTCGGTATCCCCGTACCCCCGGGGGCGTGCACCATTGAAGAAGTTCAGGATTGAGTTCACGAAGTGTGTCGATCGTCGTGCCCGCACATCCCGCAAGTACTTTCAGGTCGACGCAATCGTTCACTTCCACATACTCGTACTGAAGCGAATCTGCGGTCTCGAGGTCTTTGAAACCATATTTCGCGGGATCCATGGCAATGCGCACAATGGCGATGTATTGCGCGACATAGTTCCGGGTTTGGCGCGGCAGGTATTTTCGCATCGTCCAGTAGTCGGTCGACCCGCTCCTGCGAATGCCACGGAAGATCCTTCCCGGTCCCGCATTGTATGCGCCAAGAACGAGATTCCAGTCGCCGAACTCTGCGTAAAGATCTTTCAAATGTCGCGCTGCCGCCCTTGTGGATTTTTCGAAATCACGCCGTTCGTCATACCACCAGTTTGCGCGAAGACCGTACAGCGACCCAGTTCCCTTCATGAATTGCCACTGCCCCACTGCGCGAACCCACGATTTCGCGTCTGTGCGAAGACCGCTTTCCGGCATGGAGAGATACGCCAGTTCCTCCGGCGTTCCTTCTTCTCTGAAGATTCTCTTCATGATGGGCATGTACTTGCCGGCAAGATAGAGCCATTGTTCAATGTAATGGCTTCCCCTACCCATGAAGAAAGCCATATTCTTTTCGACCTGGTCATTGTAAGGAAGGGGGACGGACGTGCCTTTGACCTCGGCCTTCGGTACGACAATCCTGGCTGTGTCGGTCTGATCGACAACCTCACTCAGGATTTCGCGAAGGGCAAAAATTGATGTATTTTCATTGATTTTGCCGGATGCCGCAAGCAGTTTTTCGTAGTCTTCGACCACGCTCGTGCTCAAGTCCTGATAATCCTTGCTCAGTTCGGCATTTGTCTCGTCCGCGAGGCTATTGAGAATCTGTATGGCATGCTCGTACTCGCCCTCGGATTTGGCAGTGTCTCCTGATTCCTGCGCGGTCTGGGCATAGAGATAGTGTTGCCGTGCGAGTTCCAGCCGTTCGGAAATCTCCGCGGATTGTCCAAGAGACGTATCTGGCACGATTTCTTCGCTGCCGGCAAAGTGGAGTGAGTCCATCCGGGGTTCAACAGCGAACGAGCTGAACGACATTTTTCCCGTGTCTGCTAAAGGCTTCACTTCCCCGGACATAGTTTTGCCGGATTGCCCGGAGGTCGGATTATTTTCGCCAATCTGGCGAGTTGTGATCGTCTTCTCCGATGAGCAAGAAAGCAGAGTAAGGGCCAAAATGACAACAAGATATTGCTGCATCAGCTGTTTGGACGGTTGGTTTGACAAACTATATTAGATAAGATACGCTCTGGGCGGAAAAGAATCAAGGAATACATCGTGAAACTGTGTTAATACTCCGTCCTGTCGTGTTCAAAGTCACAGGAAGACAGAATAATTCGCCAAAAGAGGAAAAAAAAGAGGAGGTGAATGACGCAACCGCGGCGGGACCCGCCCTGCCGATCCCGGGTCTGTAATCTCAACCGCTATGATCTGACCAGACAGTCCGGGGCATAGAATTAGGTCTTACCTTTTTGTTTCCAGGGAATACGAAATGGAATCATGAGAAGAGCGCTTTGATTCTCGTCCGAAGCCATTGAAGCAAGTCGATTTCGACGAGCACAATTCCCAGGCCAATACCAAGACCTATCAGGAATCCGTTTTCCATGACTGGAATGATCACGAACCGCAGTTGCTCAAGAGAGAGAAAGATTCCCCTGAACACGTGGAGAGCTACGAGCGCAATGAAAAACGATAACGCAAAAACCACCGCAAGAATCAGGGGCTCCAACCATTTGTCGCGCAGCGCCGGTCGGTGAAAGTAAATGAAAAACAGATACGTCGCACCGCTTACTGCGAGGAAGAACACCGCATCCCGCAGCAGGTATACGGAGAAATAGGATTTTGTTATAAGACTGGACTGAATAAAGAAGAGAACCAGCAAGACGGCGAACGATTGGCGTCGGTTTGCTTTGAGTGAAAAGAAAAACAACGATCCAAGTGATCCGAAAAGCACGAATTCGAATGCCGCGGACTGCGGATTGAAGACGCTCCAGCCATGGAAGGCGATACCCACCAGCAGACAGGCGACGATCGCTACGACTGAATTGACGATAACCTTCGAAATGATTCCCATCGTTTAACCGAAAGAAGTGAATTCGTCGTATAGTGCGGAACCAACGCTCTTAATGCCCTGCCCATTTGTCCATAACCCAAAAGTCAAAATAATGGTAACACGGGAGGCACCGCGAAACCCGTAGAATGACATCATTGGGTACCGCGTCTTCACTGCGACCATTTCGTCGGCCGCCGATCCCACCGATGACTTCGCAGTTCCTGCAGCAGGGACGGATCCAGACCGCCTCTGTCGCTGGCGGCAATGTTCGATTCGACGTTGTTCAGTTTGCGCATACCCGGGATGATCGTACCGACGTCCGGATTCGAAAGAATGAAGCGGAGTGCCAAGTCCGCCATCGTCATTCCTTTTGGAATAATCGCACGAAGGGCTTCCGCTCGGGACACGCTGGCCCTGAGATTTTCTTCAACGAAGTACGTATTCCGCCAGTCTCCCTTTGGCCAGGTACTCTTGAGTGTTAATTGGCCGGTCAGCGAACCTTCGTCAAACGGAACCCTGGCGATCACCGCGATGTTCATAGTGCGACAGAGCGGGAACAGTTCATCTTCCGGCGCCTGGTCGAAGATGTTATAAATAACCTGGACAGCATCGATGAGCCCGGTGCGCAATGTCCGGAGAACATTTTCCGGTTCCCATCGGTTCACGCTGATACCGACGGCACGTACCAACCCTTCCTTCCTGAGATCTTCCATCGTGCGCTGCCAGCGTTCATCGTTTTCCCAGGAATCATTCCAGACGTGGAATTGGATGAGGTCGATTGCCTGCACGTTCAGGTTCTTGAGGCTTCGGGCGACATAGTCACGGATATGATCTGGAGGAAATGTCTGATCGAGCGTAAATTCAGGCCTCGAAGGCCATTTGAAATTCTTCGGCGGGATTTTCGTCGCAACGTACAATTTTGTTTCGGGAAATTCTTTTACCAGTTGACCCAGAAGCCGCTCGCTGTGTCCTTCCCCGTACGCCCAGGCAGTGTCGAAGAAATTGCAGCCGAGTTGAACGGCTCGTCGAAGCGAAGCACGGGATTCTGCGTCATTAGAACCGCTCCACCCGCCCATCCCCCACATTCCGTATCCGATGTCGCTTACGTTCCAGCCTGTCCTTCCGAATATGCGGTAATGCATTCAGTGCCTTCCTTCATCGTCGTACTTGGTCTACAAGGGAATGTTCCCGTGTTTCTTCTTTGGGTTCGAATCGACTTTGTTCTCCAAAAACTTCAGTGCCTTGATCAGCTTCGATCGAGTTTCACTCGGAAGAATCACTTCGTCCACGTATCCCCATTGGGCGGCGATGTAGGGATTGGCAAACTTTTCACGATACTCGGCGATTTTCGCATCGGTCGCTGCTTCCTTGTCCGCCGACTTTTCAATCTCTTTCTTGAAGATGATTTCGACCGCGCCTTTTGGGCCCATAACGGCGATTTCGGCCGTCGGCCACGCATAGTTCACGTCACCGCGAACGTGCTTTGAGTTCATGACGTCATACGCTCCTCCGTAAGCCTTCCGTACAATCACGGTGATTTTGGGAACCGTGGCCTCACAAAACGCATACAAGAGTTTTGCGCCGTTCTTGATGATTCCCCGCCACTCCTGGTCGGTTCCCGGGAGGAATCCCGGTACATCTTCAAGAACAACGAGAGGAATATTGAATGCATCGCAAAATCGGACGAAGCGCGCCCCCTTGATTGATGAGTCAATGTCGAGGACCCCCGCAAGCACCGAAGGCTGGTTCGCAACGATTCCCACCGGGTGTCCGCCAAGTCTCGCGAATCCGACAAGAATATTCTGCGCATACAGTTCGTGGACTTCAAGAAATTCGCCGTTGTCCGCAATTCGCCGAATAATTTCCTTCATGTCGTACGGTTTGTTCGGGTTTTCCGGGACCAGCGTGTCGAGTTCTTTGTTTTGCCGTTCCGCCGGGTCCGTCGACCGGAGGACTGGAGGGTCATCCACATTGTTCAGCGGAAGATAGCTCAGCAGCCGGCCGATTTGCTCGAGGCACGCGACCTCGTTTTCTGCGGCAAAATGAGCGACACCGCT
>DATDNS010000474.1:0-3041 GCA_036518155.1 Bacteroidota bacterium | reverse complement strand
TACTGACGGCTGAACCCGAAATGCGAACTCGCTACGTCAGAGCAAAATCGTTCAAGCTCCGGAATACCGTGCAGAACCGTTCTCTTTCAAGGAGATGAACAATGAGATCTTACACATCCATGTCGATAGTGCTCGCGGCGGCATTGATGTTCTGCTGCAAAGACTCCGCCACCGGTCCGCAGTTCCAACCTCTTTCGAAGATCTATTTCGAGACGGAATACGTGAATTTCTCCTGGGGCTATGTCCACAACGGCTGGTTTATCGACACCGCAGGCAATGTTATTTCCTACGATCTCGCCAAGTCCGGCACGCAGTGGGTTCCCAATTCGAATGAGCTTTACGGTGAAGCCGAACTCTGGGCAAAGATCCATCACAACGACACACTGCGAACTCAAGTGCCTCTGGACACGCTTGAAGCGCTCAGGAGTCTGGCCGTCGCCTCAGTTGGCGGCAAATATTCTGATACGACCTGTCCGGGAGCGGATATGGGTGCGTTTGTGTATGCGTGTTACGTTTATCAAGCAGATTCTCTGAAATTCCGACGGACCGTGCTGCGCGTGTATGGCGACTGCAGGTATTACAACACGTCCCCGAGTGCGATTGAACTCGCAGACTGGATGGCAAGCAGATAATACAATCTTGCCTGCTGCACGTGCGGTAATTGTCGCTGACTAATGTCGAGTGAAACGGGTTAAAGCGCTTATGGAAATACTTCTCAAATCTGTCTTGACTTGTCCGCACTGCGGCTTCCAGAAGGAAGAAACGATGCCGACAGACTCGTGCCAGTTCTTTTATGAATGCACAAAATGCAGAACAGTGCTCCGCCCGAAATCCGGGGATTGTTGCGTTTATTGCTCATATGGCTCTGTTCGCTGCCCCGATAAACAGCAGAACGGTGTCAAGAATCGCTAAGACTTCATCGATAAATTTACGCCGGCTTCCGTGTAAATGGCTCTTCCGGGTGAGAACCCTCACACAGTGTATAACGGACAGTATCGAACAAATCGAGAAATTGGACTTGACAAGACACCCTACGCCCCGTATATTGTTCAAGAGCTTATGAACAACCAAGTATCCATTCACACGACATCGAACAGCCCGCGTTGGTGGTGGTGGAGTTCTGTTGTCTCGCACGGTGAAACTGTGAACGGATAGTAACGCACATTGAGTTCGTTTTTACTAAACCCTTCCCGGTTCGCCAGGAAGGGTTTTTTTGTGTCTCGTGGGATTTTCACCGCAGAGAACGCAAAGGTCAGAGAGGAAAAACGTTTTGGAAAGAAGCAGAGAAGGAAGATGATTTCATACGAAAAATTTGAAGAGTTGGCGAAGGATTACAACGTCGTGCCGCTCGAGTTCACAACCATGGCCGACTTGCACACACCCGTTTCGGCCTACCTCGCCGTGCGCGAGTCGGGAGTCCCGTCATTCTTATTGGAAACGGTCGAACCAAACGAAAAGATCGGACGCTATTCGTTCATTGGACTGAAGCCGTTAATGACGATCCGCGCCAGGGGAAACAACGTTGCCATCGACGATGGTTCTCAGCCGACCGAACAAGACGGGAACATTTTCTCAGTCCTCGCCAGACTGGCGAACCGGTATCACCAGGCACCCCCCGAGACTCCAGATGGATTCCTCGGGGGATTTGTCGGGTATATCGGCTATGACAATGTCCGTCATTTGGAAAAACTGCCCATGAACGGTTTGGATCGAGCAGCCGAAGATGACGCCGCCCTTGGCCTGTATGCCTCCATCATCCGCTTCGACCACCGTTCGCATCTCATGACGATCGTTCACAACGTGCTCGTGAATCCTCATGAGCCGCTGCGTGCTCAGTACGACCGGGGAACGAAAGCGGTCGAGGCACTCGAGCTGCGACTCAGAAAAAGTTCCGTCGCGACGCAAAGTTTCCGCTGTGACCTGAACAGCCTTCGTGAGAATCCTGACAGGGAGACATACTGCGATGCCGTCAAACGAGCGAAACGGCATATCTTCGAAGGGGATATTTTCCAGGTTGTCCTTTCCCGCAGAGTCCAGCTTCAATTCACCGGCGACCTTTTCCCCGTCTACCGTGCGCTGCGTACAATCAACCCTTCACCTTACCTTTTCTTCCTCGATTTTGGCGAAACAACGCTGATCGGCTCGTCGCCCGAAGTGCTTGTCAAAGTGCAGGATCGGTCCGTGGAAGTATTCCCGATAGCCGGGACACGCAGACGGGGCGCAACGGAGTCCGAAGATCTCTTGCTTGAACAGGAACTACTGGCCGACACAAAAGAGCTCGCAGAACACGTGATGCTCGTGGACCTGGGCCGGAATGACGTCGGAAGAATTTCGGAATTTGGCACTGTTTCCGTTCCCGTCTTTAAACGGATCGAGCGATATTCGCACGTGATGCATATCGTCTCTGAAGTCCGCGGGAAGCTGAAGTCGGATGCCACTGCGCTCGATGCTCTGCGCGCCTGCTTCCCTGCCGGGACCGTTTCAGGCGCACCGAAAGTACGAGCCATGGAAATTATCCACGAGTTGGAACCCGTAAACCGTGGCACCTATGCCGGGGCGGTGGGATACATTGGATTCAACGGTTCTCTCGACACGTGTATTGCGATCCGGACGATCGTCGCGCACAGAAACACGCTGATGATTCAGGCCGGTGCAGGCATTGTGGCCGATTCTGTTCCCGAACGCGAATACGAAGAGAGCGTCAACAAATCACGGGCACTCCTCGATGCAATCAAGATGGCTGCGAATGGCCTTTCACCGACGGACCTGATACAGAATTCTCCGGGAGACCGGCGATGATCCTTGTGATCGACAATTTTGATTCATTCACCTTCAACCTTGTCCAACTCATCGGCAAGTTCACCGGCGACATCACCGTGAAGCGCAACAACGAAGTCACAGTCCGGCAAGTTCAGACGATGAAGCCGTCCGGCATCGTCATTTCCCCGGGTCCGGGCCGGCCGGAAAATGCCGGCGTTACGGTCGACCTTATCCACGAATGCGGCCCGACGATTCCGACACTGGGAGTCTGCCTCGGGCAC
>DATDNS010000473.1:0-12271 GCA_036518155.1 Bacteroidota bacterium | reverse complement strand
ACCCTTCTTCTTGCCGACGGACTCCGCAAACAAGGACACGCGAACCCTGTCGCCGTCATTTGCGCTGCCAATCATGGTCGGGGGGATAAAAATATCCTCCTGCCCCTCGCCGGCTTTCACGAATCCGAATCCCTGCCTTGTCATCTGCAGCACTCCCTCGAGAACACTGGGGACAAACAAATGGCCGAATTGTTTCCCTTTTACCCGCCGGATCTGTCCGGAGTCCTGAAGCTTCCGAAGTTCAGTCTTGAACGTCTGATAGTCTTTGTCGTTCCTGATTCTCAGTCTCCGCGCCAGTTCTTTTGATTTGAACAGTTCATTCGGATAGCGGGCCAGAAAATCGAGGATTTGTTTCTCGTGCGTAGCGATGATATCTCCTTTTGTCATTGAACATCCTTAGATGATAACGCCGCGGCTGAGGTGCGGTTCACGCAACGCGTCCTGTTTCGCAGCTGATGATATTTTTGCGAAGAACAATACGTTGTGTTGTCCGACGGACTAGAATATAATCCTATAGAAAAGACTCAGGCTGTTTGATTGCATGCGCTGATCGACACTTTCGACGGCATCCACTTTGCGTTCATACTTCAGGAGAAAATTGCGCCAGCGATCCGAACCGAAGACGGTTCCGACGGGCACCTCCACCGAAACGTTCGTGTTATTGATTCCCTCAATCAATCGTCCGCCAAACCTGATGACAGCCGTGTTGATTTCTGCCGTCACGCGAACGTCGGTTTTGTTCCAATCGCCGCCGTAATACTGCAGGTCGACAGACTGGATTGCGCTGATTTGTCTCTTGAGCGCAGTCGTCAGAGGACCCGTTATGAGGCCGGAGGTCAGACTCGACAGCATGTTGACCGTGAGAAACGATCCGCGTTGTTGCGGATCCAGTTCTTCCCTGAGGTACCCGGTGAGAAGAAACGACATCGCATCACCATCCGGATCTTTGGAAACATACTGGCTGCGTTTGTCCCGATCAGGAAACTCCAGGCTGAATTTGGTTTTCGGCTTGTTCTTGTTCCCCGTAATGTGGAGCAGGACATCAACCCGCTCCGAGGACAGTAGTTGACCGCTCGCATTGAGCACAGCCTTGGCGGTATCGAGCGTGTGATTGCCGACATACATTGCAGTGACATTGAGTTCGGGATTGATCGGATCCCCGGTGAAATTGATATTTCCGGATGCCTCAAAGCGTTTGAAGAAATAGTAATACGAACGGCTTTCGAGGGTGACTTCTCCTGTCAATCGGGTCTGGGAGGGGTTCTTGAAAAATGCCAATTTCCCCTTGAGGTCTGCGAATAGTTGCTCAGAAGGTTGAGTGTTGAAAATAAAGAGCAGCGATGTGGGACTCTGAACATCGATGTTCAAATCATACGCGATATTATCAAGAAACGACCTGGAATCCGGTTCGTCGTTGCGTGCTTCCGGTCTTTGATTCCGACCGAAAGACAGCGGTTTTCGGGGATCCACGATTGATCCGAGAGAGGCATATTGAACGGGCTGCGCCGGGCCCCCTTCTGATACCCCCCCACGGTCGCTCCGCGGGCTTTCAACTTTTGAGGTGTCATCCTTGAAGATGACGTTGATCGTTCTGCCGGTTTCGAAGGCCGTTTCCCGGTCAGGAGGAAGGATGATCTTGCCGGATTTGATCAGCACATTGCCGCCGACTCTCGAACCGGAAAGCTGGCCCTCCCAGTGGACGCCGCCCGGGCCGGTTGCAAGGAGAAGATCGCCATAAAACTTTTGCCCCGCGATTCTGCTGGATTCTTTCATGACCAACAGTTGCCCGTCGGCTTTCAGGTCGAAGTCTTCGAGCTTGAGGCCCGCCAGCGAGAATGAGCCGGAAAGCATCATTTGACTGTCGTTCCGGTCCTGGGGGATATTCCGCACAACAAAATTCTCCAATCCCACACGGGTTCCGTTGGGAACAAGCCTGCCGTGAACGATGAAATTTATCCCCAATGGATTAAACATGAACCGGGCTGCCTGCAGCGTCAGACTTCCTTCATAGCTCGGTGCGTCGACCGACCCGTGAATCTTCATGTCACAGATCAAGGTTCCTGACAGATTTGAAATCGCCGGAATAAAGGGGTCGAGGAACTCAAGATTCAACCCGCTCGAGAACAGCGTGAGATTTATCTCTCCGTCCGAAGTCCGCAGCTGCTCATCCTTGGAACCAAACACGTAGGGGACAGTCCCCGAAACGAGCAGGTCCGGTTTCGATCCCTGTTGGTTCTGTTTGTTTCTCAATTCAACAAACATACTCAGCACGTGATTCGTATACGTGGATCGTGCGACCACCTGCCCGAAGACGACATTACGCGACCGAAAACCGTTCGCGGTGAGATCGAGCTTCATCTCCGGGTCGCTGAACGGACCCTGGAAATCAAGCGTGGCGTTCAGGATGCCGTTGATGTCTCTCACCGATCCGGCGAATTTCGTCCTCATCAACACGGACTTCAGGTCGTTCAACAGGAAGTCACTGACGGTCAGCGACAGATTCGACGATCCGGCCGGGGAGAAATACCCTTTCACGCCAAGTTCCTCAACTTCGTGCGCAAGGACAAGGTCGTCGATGAACAGCGCATCCTTACCGAGCTTCATCGTCACCGGTTCGGTATTCTCGAAAATGTAGAAATCCATTCCCACCCGAAGTTGACTTACTTCGAACGTGTAGACGTTTGCACTGAACTCGGAAGTGGCGCGAAGATCGACCTGATACGTCGAGTCAACCAGCGCCGACCACTGGCAGGACCCCGTGTCGTGGTCACTCTCCAACGCGAGCGAAGTGTTGAAGAACGAGAGATCGTTGATCGAAAATTTGTCGCCGCGAACGTCGAGCTTCGCACCAAGGACGTCAAGCGGTCCGGTGCGCGAGATATTCTTCAGGTCGATCGAGAGCATTCCATTGTCGAACTCGTAGGTATCCGTTTGATTCCGGTATGCGAACGACTGAACCCGCGACACCCCTGTGAACCGGAGACTGTCGACGTTCCCCTTCATTGTTCCGCTTAACGACATAGATCCCGCGAACTTCTTCTGAAAGAAGACGCCGACCGGATACAGATTCTTCGCGCTGAGATTGAACGACACATCGACAAATTTCGGGCGCCGTTGCGGGAGCAACGAGAACTTCACGGGGATTCCGGGCGTTCCCAACACGGACTTCAACGAGTCAAGCGTCTGGATCCGTTGTGCGATTGCTTCGCTCAGGCAGCGTTCACCGTCGATAATGTTCTCGATGAAGGACGGAAGACCAAAGTTACCGTCAACATCAACGTCCAGCGGTTCCGAGCGAAGGGCAAAAACCGACCGCGTGTCGCTCAGCAAATTCAATGTGCTTTCGAGTCGCCCGGTTTCAAACGGGACGTCCCCAAACTTCGACTGGGAGAATGTAATCACGGCCGAGTTGTGCAGCCGGTTCATCGAGCTCCCTCTGCCTGAAACCTGCAGACCGAATGACAGATCACTCCCGAACTGTTCACTCTTCAGAATTTCGGCAAGATTCAGGCCGTTGACGGTGCCATTCAGGATATACGAGACGGAATCCCCACGGGGAAATCTCAGCGTGCTCGAGAGGTCGTACGTCGTCGTGCGGGCACGAAGTTGTGCGTGTGAGCGCAGCACAGAGTTGTTCAAGTCGAACACGAATGCAGACTGACCGAGCGGCTGTCCCCAGAATTCGGAGGAATCGAGCTCTATTCTTGCGACCGCGCTTGTGGAATGGATATCTGTCCCGATTCCCGACAGTGTCCCGTTCAGATTGAGACGGCTGTTCAAATCGGTGTTGTCGAAGAGTCCGCCGAGGTCCAAATCCGTCGTGACGAAAGCGGCTTTGTACTCGAGCAGGTCGCCGATGGTTATTTGTGCATTGGCATCGATTCCCCCGAGTTCCGATTGTGCTTTGAGTGTCGATGCAAATGCAGACGGTGTCCCTTTGAACGTAAGCCGGAAATTGGTTCTGCCAAGTTCCCCCAGTGCCGGGAGCGACAATCCCGGCACGTGCGCGATCACGTCGTTCGGATCGATGACGCTGTTTGTGGAAACAAGATCGAGCTCCAGATCCTTCGGTCTGTGCAGATTTGTGATGGTCCCCCCGACGGAAATCATCGATTTCGGCGTTTCAACGACAACCTTCTCGACATTCAACTTTCCGAATTCACCGTTGGCGTGGACCTGGAGGGCCACGGTCTGGTCAAGAAAATCAACCCAAGGATAAAGGAATTGTTTCAGTTCTGCCGTATTGAGATTGTCCGCCCGGAGGTTAAGACTCACGGGTTTCGTTTTCAGTTCATAAATGTTCTTCAGCCTGGCGATGTTGACGTTTGAGAGCGACGCATCAAGGCTGAGGTTCGATCGGTCGGTCACCAATCTCAACCTGCTCACCTTCACCTGATTTTTCGCAAGGTCGAAATCGCCCTCGAGATGCCGGAGGTGGATCCTCGGATTCTCCAGCACAAACTCGAGGAGACGCAACTGCATCTTTGTTTCTGCGGACAGAACCTGGAGTCCTCCTTCAACATTGAGAGAATCAAGCGTCACGCGCGCATAATCAACAACACCGGGAGGAGGTGTGTCCCTGAGTCCCTTCGCACGTTCGTCGATCAGGACAGAGTCGGTCATGGAAACCCGGGCATTAACCAGCTCGAGATTCTTTACGAGGATAATCCACGATGGACCGCTTGTGTCCGACGTGGGAACAACAAGCGTCGAAAAATTCCACTCGCCGTTTTGTCTTCGATAGACTTGAATGTGCGGATTGACAACAGAGACCCTGCCAAGAGAAACCCGTTTGAGGAACAACGCGATCGGGTCGTGACTGAGTTCAATACGGTCGGCAGAGAACGTGACCGAATCGGCATTGCGGAGAGAAACGTCGTAGAGGCGAATGCCGGTGATCAGGTTGCCTTCGATCCGGCCGATGCTCAGGGTACCGTTAAGAACGGAGTGGTAATGCGAAAGGATATACGTTTGCAGGGAATTGCGAAAACCGCGTGTCTGGGTGTATCCCAGGAGCGCAACGAGGAGAAAGACGATCGTCGTGCCTGCGTAATATGTTATTCGGAGAAGTTTCCTCAAACGTGCCTCTGTCTCTTCCCATTCGTCCCGGGAACCCTGCCGTCAATCGTGCGAAAGGCTTCACTTCCTTGCGGTGGCTGAAATTTTATCAATGAGTCTGCTGCTCGATCGATTAGGCAGGAATTCGATGGTTTGAACTTCGCCTCCTGCGGCTTCCACAATATCCTTTCCAACGACTTTGTCAATCGGCCAATCGGCCCCTTTCACAAGCACATCAGGAACGACGGCTTTGATGAGTTCATACGGAGTATCCTCAGAAAACACGCAGACGAAGTCAACACTTCGCAACGCTGCGAGAATTTGCGCACGGTCTTCCTGACCGACCACGGGACGCGCAGGGCCCTTGAGACGGGTCACCGAGGCATCGTCATTGAGGCCGACAATCAGAACATCGCCGAGCGCCTTTGCCTTGGACAGGTATTCGATGTGGCCGCGATGGAGGATGTCGAAGCACCCGTTCGTGAAAACGACCTTCCTGCGAAAGAACTTCCATTGCGCCCGTAGTGTGAGAAGCCCGGGTAATGAAACGACTTCACCCACGGTCCGCCTCCGGAACACCGTCCACCCTTGAGGTCACTGCTTCAAACAGCACCTTTTTGTCGATCGGCACGATGCCGACTTCACCGCAGACAATCCCGCCAGCAATGTTTGCAAGCACGGATGACTCCCTGATGTCTGCACCCGATGCGAGAGCCATCGTCAGCGTCGAAACAACGGTATCGCCTGCACCGGAAACATCTGCAACACGCCGTGCAGCGGTCGGGATCGTTTCAACGCCGCCGTTCCGTTCAAAGAGGGTCATCCCCTTTTCGCCCATCGTCAATAGTACGTTTTCCGCTTCAAGGCGGCTAAGAAGATCCTTGCCCGCTTTTCTGACGCTGTCTTCCCCGGACAAACGCACTCCCAGCGCTTCTTCCGTCTCCTTTTTGTTCGGTTTGAAAATCGTAACACCTTTGTATTCAAAGAAGTTGTTGAATTTCGGGTCCACGGCGACAATCTTGTTCTTCCGTTTCGCCAGCTCAATGATCTTTCCGATCAGACCTTTCGCGAGAACGCCCTTATTGTAGTCCTCAAGGATAATCCCCTGTATTTCATCGAGTTGTGCCTCAAGCGTTTTGAGAAGCTTACGCTGGACATCCTCGGCTATATCGGCTTTCGCTTCGTGGTCGATGCGGACAACGTGTTGATTGTGAGCGATCACACGTGTTTTTACCGTCGTCGGCCTGGTTCCGTCGGTGACAATCCCTGACGTCGGAAATCTGAGGTCTTCGATGATCTTCCTCAAGCTGATTCCGGCGACATCTTCACCGATGACACCCACCATGACTGGAATGCCGCCCAGAGAAGCGATATTATTGGCGACATTGGCAGCCCCACCCAATCGCGTGGATTCGGACTCCACTTCCACAACAGGAACAGGAGCCTCGGGCGATATCCTCGTAACGCTCCCCCAGAAATACCGGTCCAGCATTAAATCTCCGACTACGGCAATTCGCTTCCCTACAAACTTGTCGTAGAGAGTCTGGAGGCGGGGCCTGGAAAATGTGACCAAAGCAAGTCCTTGCAATTAAATATACTTACAGCAAAAAATATACCGATAAAACGAGGGACAAGCAAACCGGTAATTCCGTTGAAAAATGAATATCGGAGACCGTGAAGCATCCATCGTTGGACGAAGGAGAAGAAGGTATTGTTCACTTGATGAGACAGAGGCTGGTCTCTCCCAGCGACCGGATTTTGTGTGAACAAAAATTAATTGTCGCAGAGGCGATCGTGAGACCGAGAGAATCCCCCGACTTCTACGGGAGGATGATTTTCTTCGAATCAATCGTGTAGGCTGCGAAATAGCCGAGTGATCCGTTGGAAAGATTTGTGTTGGGATTTGTCGGCGCAAGCGCCGTCGGAGCCCGGTCGGATGTCAGAATATCGTTGACCGTTCTGAAATAATCATACGCCGCCTGATCAATCGAAAGCAGTTCCACCGTGAGCGTATCTCCGGCGACGATGCTTCTCCCCGCCCTCAACCTGACCGTTACCTCATTCCCATTCGACAGCTTGTCGTCGTACAGATGATAGCGTTCACCCGTGATCGAATCGGGGGGAAGCGGTCTGTTGAGATGGAGATTGATTCGATAGTAATTGCCCGGTTCAGGAGGATCCCTGAATACAACATAGATATTGTACCCTTTGTCACCGTCGAATGCCCTGAGTGGTGTTGTGTAAAGCGAATCAATCAGCACTTTCCGGGGCATGGATGAGACTGCATCATATTCATTCCCTTCTGCGAAGACTTTGAGCGCATACGTTCTTCCCGGGACTCCCTGGATCACCGAAGAATGGTATTTTCCCGGTAATGTTTCTTTCAGCGTATCGATATTCCCAAGGTTGTCAGAAATAATGACGAGTGAATTCTGCACCGGAGGGAAATAGAGAGGCTCAAAGTAATTTCCAGACTTGCTCAGAAAGACGGAGTCCGGATTCGGCTGATCGGTGACGATCCCTTCTATGACAATGTGCGGATTCGCTTTGTTCAGGTCAATCGAAACAACTTTTTCACACGAGGAGACAATGATTCCTGTCATCAGCACAATGAGAAGAACAGCACATTGATGCAGAAGAATCCTGTTGTTCAACCAAGCTTTTTTCATGGCGACTCAAAACGTAAAATTATACGTAACCGAAGGTATGATCGGAAAGAATGTCGTCTGAACTGCCTGTGTTCTGTTCGGATTATTGGGATCTACCCGGAAATTGATTGCATAGGCATTGAACCGGTCATAGGCATTGTACAAGGAGAAATTCAGGTTCGACCTTGGGCCCAGCGTCCACGTGGCAGAGAGATCGAGTCGGTGATACGCGGGCATACGATACCCGTTTCGTTCGGTATACAACGGAACCAGGCGGCCGCCATCGATTGGATAAACACCGCTTGGAAACGTGACGGCGTTTCCTGTATTGTACACCCAGACGGCTGAATATGTCCACGTTTCACTCGCATTGTAGATGAAGACGATAGAGATATCGTGCGTCCTGTCCTGCCTTGCCGGAAAAGGCTGACCGTTGTTGATATCAGGGATTTGCTCGAGGGAACGGGACAATGTATAACCGATCCAGCCAGTGAACGTCCCGTACTTTTTGCGAAGGAGGAACTCCATCCCGTAACTCCATCCTTTTCCGTACCGCAGCAGCGATTCGACGGTGGGATTGAGCTGCAGGTCGGCGCCGTTTTTGTAATCGATCAGGTTCTGCATCGATTTGTAGTAGATTTCGACGGACCCTTCGTATCCGTTGTCGTCGAAGTTTCTGAAATATCCCAAATCGACCTGATCGGCAAACTCTGGTTTCACGTTGTTGCTGCTCGGAACCCAAAGGTCGCTCGGATTCGTCGTGGTTGAATTTGAGAGGAGGTGGAGATATTGCGACGACCGCGTATACGATGCCTTGATCGAACTGGTCTCATCGAGGGACATGTTGACGGCGACCCGTGGTTCAATGCCCGTAAACGTCTTGAAGAATCGACCTGAACCGTATGTCGCCGTATCGACAGCGTTCCCGTACTGATCGTACGTGTAGAGATGTCCGGGACCAAGGAGGCTGAACGCTGAAAATCGGAGTCCGTAGTTGATTTTAAGCCCGGGGAGGACATTCAGCTCCTGGGAAAAATAAGCTGCGTTTTCGAGTGCAAACCGGTGCTCGATGGTGATGTTGTTTGCAAAACTTGTAGGGCCCGCGGTCACCTGACCCGGAAGAAATGTATGATAGATAACGTTGAGCCCGAATTTCACCGTATTGTCCGAGCTGACGAAGTACTCCAGGTCTGTCTTGAAATTCAAATCCTCGATCCCGGAGGTGATCCGGAATTCACTTGTCGTCGCCCCGACGATATTCGTGTATTCGTAGTTGCTGAAAATCAGCGAGGTGTTTGAGAACAAATGATCTCCAACGATATGGTTCCAGCGCAGCGTTGCAGTGGCATTTCCCCAGTTGAAGCCGAAAGTGTTCGGATAATCGAAGTTGTCCCTCCCGAAATAGCCCGAAAGGAAGATACGATCACGGTCGCCGAGAGTATAATTCGCTTTTGCGTTGAGGTCGTAGAAATACAGGCTTGCACGGTTGATCGTCGTGTCCCTCGAGAGCCTGAGAAACAAATCCGCGTATGTCCTTCTGCCGGAGATGATGAACGAGCCCCGGTCCTTGACGATCGGACCCTCGAGTGTAAGCCGTGAATCGATCAAGCCGACGCCGCCGGTACCTCCGAATTCCTTCGAATTGCCGTCGTCAGTCCTGATGTCGAGCACAGACGAGAGCCGGCCTCCGTATTCCGCCGGGATTGCCCCCGTCATGACTTTGACATCCTTGATGGCGTCGGAATTGAACACAGACAAGAATCCCATTAAGTGCGATGAGTTGTAGACCGGCGCCTCATCGAGAACAATCAGATTCTGGTCGATTCCGCCTCCCCGCGCATAGAACCCTGTACCTCCTTCTCCTGCCGATTGAATTCCCGGAAGGAGTTGAATCGTTTTGAGGATATCCTTCTCCCCCAACAAGACCGGAATTGCTTTGACTTCCCTCACTTCAAGTTTATTGGCGCTCATTTCCGTCGAGGTAACATTCGCGTTCGATCGCTCTCCGGAAACGACAACTTCCTGCTGTCTGATCGGTTCCGCGGTTAACTCGACAGTGAGCACACGATCTTCGTGAAGATTGATGGTATCAATTCGCGTTTTGAATCCAAGGTATTGAAACAGGATGGTATAAGACCCTTCGGGGATCGTGAGGGAATAGAAACCGTAGGCATTCGTCGAGGCTCCGACGTTCTTCAGCTCGCGGACGACGATATTCGCGCCAATAAGCGCCTCGCCAGTTTGGCCGTTCTTCACACTGCCGCTGATCGTGTAGCGACCCTGAGCGGCAAGACGTGCAACGTCACCGACAGATAGAAGAGTTAAGGCGGTCCACGCAACCAGCAGTACTCTCATAACGTGTGAATGGAATTCCCGATGCCGGTTCCGGTTCATGGGACACAACGAGAGAACCTGTCGTTCCCCCGCGTCTACTTCCACGCAAATGCCGCGTGGAATGTGAACCTCACGTTATCCTGGACCGGCATCATCAATAATGACGGACGCTCGATCTTGAATGCCGTGAGACTCAAATCGAAATTTCCGTCGACATCGAGCCGGTTTGCCGACCAGACCGGTTTGGCGGCAACAACGATATCGTTGGTGATTCCGTGAAAAGTGAGTTTGCCGGCAACGGAGACGCTGTCGCCTCTCTGGGTGACGCCCGTACTCGTGAACGTTACGTCCGGATACGTGATGGCATCGATCACTTCCATTGCGTGTGAATCCCGGTTCGAATTTCCGCTGTCAAAGGTTGTGACGTCGACCTGGGCAGCGACGGTCTTGATCTCTTTTGCCGACGGGTCGATATCGAGTTTGTATTCGACGCTCGTGCTTTTAGCATCAAAGGTGTGCAACGGATGGACCATCCGGTACGACATCCACGATTCACCTTTGAGCGTCTCAGCGATCGTGGATTGAGCGGACGCAGTGCCGGCCGTCGCAATGAGCAACATCCACAAGAACGGTGCGATCTTCATTTCTGACTTTCCTTAAAATGTTACTGTAATCATTGACGCCATAAACACGGCCGTCGTGGCGTATGCCGAAATCTGGTGATAGCGTGCCTGATTGATATCCAGATATCTTCCAATTGGGCCGCGCTTCAAAACCGTGCCCCCAAGGATGGGCGTGACAATCATCCCAATCACGTGAACCCACGCAAGCGTTTTGTGAAGGGTCGTGGTGCTGAATTCGTTCCTGCGAATCATCGGCGGTGGTGCGAGGATCGCCAGGAGGCCCGTTGCCGAATAGGTGACGATGGTCGTCGTCACAAACAACTGGTGCTTGCTGCGGTACGGGTCAAGGTGGGTTCCGCTGTTCGGATCATTCAAAGATTTCTGCCCGTAGTAGACAGCAGCAAGCATCGAGGCCAGCGTCACGAATCCGCCAATTTGATGTGTCGAGAGCATCGCACGACGGATCCCGAGCTCACTCTTGCGCACTTCCGGCGTGAGGGGAGCGGCGATTCCCGCGCTTCTGAGAAATCCGTTCTCACCCCAAACAGTCTTTTCCATGAAGCTGATGTTTTCCGGCAACAGTCTCCGCACCACCGTTGGAGGAAGCGAATCAAGTCTTGCTGATTGTGCGTTGGCAAGCGTTTGCTCATCGATGGCAAATTGCGAAGGGACTCCCTGTGCCCTTGATGAAGCACTGCCAAGCAATAAGACCAATATGCCCGCCGTGAAACGTTTCATTCTGTTGTTGACGAGATGTTTGTGATGCTCGTGAGGTTCCCTTTCGGATTCAAGAATATACTCGCAGTGACGTGCCGGACAGAGAAGTATTGTATCTTACAAGGGCGCTCGGGGCCGGCCCCGAAACGACCGACCCGGTTGTCGAAAACACGGAACCGTGTACCGGGCAATAGAAGTCATTACCGCCGGTGTTGAAAACCACCGTTCCGCCGGCGTGTGTACAATATTCGCTCACCGCGACATACGCACCATTCATGGTTCGGGCGACAATGACGCCATTGTTGTAGACGTATCCGCCGTTTGAATTCAAGGCACTGTTAGAGGGATTCGTCAGATCCAATGTGAAATCGACGTTAGCCGGTGCCGTAGGAACACTGCTCATAGGCTGGCAGCCGCTGAAACAGTAACTCACCGCAAGGGCAGCCGAACTGAGTCCAAGCAGCGACAAAAATTCTTTTCTGTCCATCGTTTCCAAGATATTCGAACCTCGTGTTGATTCAGGGGATAATCTCCGCTCTTCCCGATCCCTAGTTGAATAACGAACAGAATTCTTCATTGTTCTCCGATATTGAGGATAAATTTTGGCGCATATCGTGGAACAGGGAAATAGTCCTAAAGAACAAACAGTAATCAATTTCTTGCAGGGAGTACTACCGGGGCAACTTTGTAGCGAAGGCTTAACAACGGGGAATAAGGATTGTCCCTTTGGTTGATAGAATGTGTACGTTTGCGTAACGGTGTTTTGAATTCTGGTGATTCCGGGAGATGGCAACTTCTCTACCACGATCTCGGGCGACCAGATCCACGATTGAGAACCAGATAGATGGTTGGGAAGTTCCGGGCGGACAGGAATTGTACGATATTGGCCCC
>DATDNS010000472.1:0-4361 GCA_036518155.1 Bacteroidota bacterium | reverse complement strand
AGAAAGGAGTACGCGTTCGTTCCGCGCTGTCTCTCCCCGGAAGATTTCTTGTCCTCCTTCCGTTCGACGGAAAAGTAGGCGTCTCCAAGAAAGTCTCCAACTTCAAAGAAAAACGGAGATTGCGCAAACTTGTACGGAGTTTCCTGCCCGAAGGCTTTGGGGCGATTATCCGGACTGTCGCCGAAGGGAAAGAGGAGGAGATGATCAAGCAGGATCTTGACGAGCTGATCAAGAGCTGGAACAATATTGAAAAGAGCGTCAAATCGGAAAAGGCCCCGGCCCTCATTTACAAGGACATGAACACGACATCGAGCGTCATCCGGGATCTTTTTTCGGATTCGGTGGAACACGTCGTCGTCGATGACAAGAAACTGTACAAGGAAATCCGTTCCTACGTCCAGTGGATGTCCCCTGATATGCTGGAACGGGTGGAACACTATCACGAACGGGAACCGATCTTCGACAAATACGGCGTCGAAAAAGACATCCAGTCCCTCCTGAGCAAGAAAGTCTGGCTCAAGAGTGGAGGGTATTTGTTCATTGAGAAGACGGAGGCAATGACCGTTATCGATGTCAACAGCGGGCGTTATGCAGCCAAAAAAGAGCAGGAGCAGAACTCGCTCAGGACAAACCTCGAAGCGGCACGCGAAGTGTGCAGGCAGCTTCGCCTCCGAGATATCGGGGGTTTGGTCGTGATCGATTTCATCGACCTTGAAGACGAAAAGAACA
Organism: Bacteroidota bacterium; assembly: GCA_036518155.1. Classification (GTDB taxonomy): domain Bacteria; phylum Bacteroidota; class Ignavibacteria; order UBA10030; family UBA10030; genus JADGQA01. The sequence goes on along the minus strand of DATDNS010000472.1, from coordinate 3,632 downwards.
AGAAGAAGATCTATGACGAAATGAAGAAGGAAATGCGGCGGGACAGGGCGAAAGTCACTGTTTTGCCGATGACGGATTTCGGCCTCGTGCAAATCACGCGACAACGCATTCGGCAGAGCGTGCATCTGAGTTTCAGCGAGGCGTGCCCCACGTGCGGCGGCACCGGACTTGTGCAGTCAAAGGCAACGACGATCAACCAGATTGAACGCTGGATCAAACGGTTCAAATCCGAGAGCAAGGAATTCAGACTTGAACTGCGTGCCAACCCCACGATCACCGAATATCTTTCCCAGGGGACAATAAGCCGGATGACGAAGATCCAGTTCAAATTCTTCGTGAAAGTGAAACTGATTCCCGATCCCGCGATACCGATGGATGATTTCAAGTTTATGTCGGTAAGACAAAAGAAGGACGTCACCGAACAGTACCGGATATAATTCAAATTGCAGGAATCCCGGAATGAAATTTTTTATCGACAGCGCCAATATCCAGGAAATCAAAGAGGCGGCAAGCCTCGGAATCCTGGACGGAGTAACGACGAACCCCAGCCTTGTGGCGAAAGAGGGAAAAGACTTCCGCAAGCTCCTCAATGAAATCTGTGCACTTGTAGACGGCCCGATCAGCGCTGAAGTCGTTGCAACAGATTTCGAAGGGATGATGAAGGAAGGGCGGGACCTTGCAAAGATTCACAAGAATATTGTCGTGAAAGTGCCGCTCATCAAGGAAGGGCTGAAAGCTGTCAAAGCTTTGAAAGCAGAAGGCATTCGGACAAATGTCACGCTGTGTTTCTCGCCGAATCAGGCCCTGATGGCCGCCAAGGCAGGAGCCTATTTCATCAGTCCGTTCATCGGGAGACTTGACGATATCAGCCATAACGGTATGGACTTGATACGACAAGTCGTGACCATCTACAGGAACTATAACTACCAGACCGAAGTACTTGTCGCCAGTGTCCGCCACCCTCTTCACGTCGTTGAGGCGGCGATGATCGGCGCCCACGTCTGTACGATCCCGTTCAAAGTAATCGATCAACTCATCAAACATCCACTCACAGACATCGGCCTCGAGAAATTCCTGGCCGACTGGAAAAAACTACAGCCATAGACGATGAAACATACAGCATTTTACGATATTCATAAATCACTCGGAGCCAAGATTGTAGACTTTGCCGGTTTTGAAATGCCCGTTCAGTACTCGGGAATCATTGAAGAACACCTTGCGGTACGGAACAACGTCGGCGTATTTGATGTCTCGCATATGGGGGAATTCCAGGTGCGGGGAAAGGGAGCGCTCCAGTTTCTCCAGAAGGTAACAGTGAACGACGTTTCAAAACTCTCGGAAGGACGAGTACAGTATTCCGCCATGTGTTATGACGACGGCGGCATCGTTGATGATCTCCTTGTGTACAATGCCGGCGATCACTACATGCTGGTTGTCAATGCATCGAACATTGACAAGGATTTCAAGTGGCTCGAAACGCATTGTGGCGGAGACGTCACATTGACCAATAACAGCGACGAATTCTCTTTGCTGGCCATCCAGGGACCGAAATCGCAGGAAACACTCCAAAAGCTGACGTCTGTTTCGCTTTCGTCGGTCGAGTATTACCATTTCAAACGTGGCACAGTTGCCGGCATCCCGATGATCATATCGCGAACCGGCTATACGGGCGAGCTTGGGTTCGAAATCTATTTCGAATCATCCGTCGCTACGGGGAAAAAAGTCTGGGATGCGATCTTTGAGGCGGGCAAATCATTCGGGATTGCACCCATCGGGTTGGGTGCGCGCGACACACTGCGCCTTGAGATGGGATTCTGTCTCTATGGAAACGACATCGACCAGACGACGAACCCGCTCGAGGCGGGGCTTGGCTGGATAACAAAAATGAACAAGGGGGAATTCATCGGGAAGGGACCGATGTTGAAGGCGAAAGAAACAGGCCTACAGCGCAGGTTAACCGGTTTTGAACTCCCGGAAAAGACGATTGCACGCCACGGATTTTCCATCGTTTCCCACGGTAAATCGGTGGGGCACGTCACGAGCGGGACGTTCTCTCCGTCCCTGAAGAAATCCGTCGCAATGGGCTATGTCAGCACCCAGTATGCCGAACCGGGTTCACTCGTTGCCGTGTCGATTCGGGGTAAAGACGTACCGGCAAAAGTTGTGAGGACCCCGTTTCTCACGAAATAGGATCAGAGGAGCAGTTGATGAAAATAGACGTGACGTTTTCTGCGGTGCAACTTGATGAGCTTCAGCTTCGCGAAAAGAATATCATCGTCATTGATGTGCTCCGTTCGAGCACCACGATCGCTGTGGCGCTCCACAACGGCGCGCGGGAAATCATCCCTGTCGCGAGCATTGAGTCCGCGGTGAAGATCTCCGGCAGCCTCTTTGGTGAAGTGACATTACGCGGGGGGGAACGGAATGGCAGGATTATTGACGGGTTCAATCTTGGAAATTCCCCGAAGGAATATTCGTTCTCGACTGTCAACGGCAAGTCGATCATTTTCTGCACCACGAACGGGTCTGTGGCCATGTATAAGAGCCGCTATGCACGAAACCTCGCAATCGGTTCGTTCGTCAACGTGTCCGCGGTCGTTGACTATATGAAGGAAATCGGCAACGACTTTCTGATCATTTGTGCAGGGAGAGCCAACGCCATCGGAAATTTCAGCCTGGAAGACGCGGTGTGCGCGGGAATGATGCTTCACAAGCTCGATGAAAGCAAAGGAGCGGAGATTGAGCTCAGTGACGCCGCCAGAGCATCGCTCCTGCTCTACAAGTACCTCGGGCGTTCCCTGCCGAAGCTTCTGAAAACCTGCGACCACGGCCAGTACTTGAACGAAATTGGGTTTGCGGAAGACCTCAAGATCTGCGGCGCAGTTGATTCCGTCCCTGTTCTGCCCGTTTTGAGCGGGACCGTCATCAAGTTGAGAAAAGAAGAGACCCGCCAGTCGGACCTCCAAATGGCTCAGTCGGAAAAACAACCGTCGTGAGAAACAACCCTATGCCCGCACAGCCGGGGATCGAAAAAACGAAGTCCAGGCCCAACCAGCGGAGACAACTCTTCGCGTTTTGCGGAATCGTCATTTCGCTGATGGTATTCCTCTCTCTTGTTTCGTACACCTCCGCCGATCAGGCGCGGGGTGAAATCGGGCTTGGCGATATCTGGCGTTCGGTTTTTGGCGGCGATCTGTCTGTTGACCGGTCAGTCTCGACCGGGAATTGGCTCAGCCTCGTGGGCGCCGTCATTGCGAACGTTCTCATCAACTATTCCATTGGTTATGCCGTCATCATTGTGCCCATCCTCGGGTTCGTGTGGTCGTGGTCGATGTTGCGAAAGAAAGACCTCCATAAGCTCATAGTTGCGACAAACTACGCCATCACACTGGCCCTGCTGTTTTCAATGCTTTCCGGCACATTCCGGAGGTTCGAAAGCGACTTGCCCGGCGAATGGAGCGGCATTGTCGGAGAGGCGATATCAATCATACTCTCGAAACTCATCGGCTTGACCGGGACGGTGATCGTTGTCGCAGGGTTGTTCCTCGTCGTTCTGACGTTGCTGCTTGATCTCGATTTCCAGAGAACCGTTGAACGCTTGAGGGCGGCCTGGCACCGGATGGAAGAATGGA
>DATDNS010000471.1:0-3189 GCA_036518155.1 Bacteroidota bacterium | reverse complement strand
GTCGGAATTGCCCGCCTCGGTACACGTTCGGCGTTTACTGGAAAAGTCGGAGACGATCCGTTCGGAAAATTCCTCGTTTCGGAATTGCGGTCGGCCGGTGTCGACACGTCCGGCCTTGTGTATGACAGGGAACGCAAGACGCGCCTGGCATTCGTCTCACTGGATAAGAATGGCGGCCGGGATTTCGAATTCTGGGAACGCCACCCAGCCGATGAAAACCTTCTCCTTTCCGATGTCAAGAAGAATCTTCTTGCGCAGGCAACAATCGTGAATATCGGATCGTTTCTGCTCGTCGGAAACCCTTCACGGCAGACAGCGATGGAAGTGGCCAGGCTGGCGGGTGAACTTGGCAAGGATGTCTGCTTTGACCCGAACCTCAGGCTTTCGCTCTGGAACGACAAGGAAGAGGGAAGGCGAGTGATGAGCGGGATGGTCCGGCGCTCAACCATCGTCCGGCTGAATGATGAAGAGGCTGCCTTTTTCGCACATACGCACAACCTGGAATTGGCCGCGGGTAAAATCCGGAAGATGGGCCCCCGCCTTGTTGTCATCACGCTGGGGTCACGGGGCTGCTATTTTCAGACCGCAACGCTGTCCGGGTTTGTCGACGGTTTCAGGGTCAGAGCTGTCGATACAACAGGATGCGGCGATGGATTCCTGGCCGGACTGCTCCACGGATTGTTGCGACTCGGAAAAACCCTGGATGAATACAGCGCGGAAGAGCTGCGTTCGATCTGCATCGTTGCCAACGCCGTCGGGGCTCTCGTTGCACTGAAACGTGGTGCGATAGCCGCTATGCCGACCTCCCGCGAATTGCAGCTGTTCCTGAAGGAGGCAGGTGATTGATGAGACTGGGACTGGCTTTCGTCTGTATCTCCGCGACAATCGTGTCAGCGCAGCAACGACCCGGCTCTTTGGTCAATTTCGCACACCTCGATCATTTGACCGAACAAATCCGGCTGAACGGCGAACAAGTGAGTATCGTACATATCTACGCCGATTATCCGTCCTACAAGTGGGTTGATGCCGGCGATGAAGGGATTGCGTGTGTCGATGATGTGGCAAGGGCTGCCGTCGTGTACCTTACAAGCTATGAACAGAATCAAGACACGCTGGCGCTCTCGCGGGCGCGTCTTTTGTTGAAATTCATTATGTCCATGCAAACGGAGGACGGTCAGTTCTACAATTTTCTGCGGGCCGATCACTCCATCAACCGCGACGGCAAGACAAGCCTGAAATCGTTCGGTTGGTGGGCGGGACGAGCTCTGTGGGCAATGTCGACGGGTTGTCGCGTAATGAACAGTGTGGACCCCGCATTTGCCTCTGTGCTGCGGAAGAGGGTCGAACGATCGTTGCCGAATGTCGGTCACTTGCTGGACAAGTTTGGAAAAACAACCGAGTTGGAGGGATTCAAGTGTCCCGATTGGCTGATGTACGATTCCGGCGCCGATGCCACGACTGAACTCCTGCTGGGTCTCATCGAATACTATCGTGCATCGCAAGACAAGATTGTCGCAGGGTATGTCAGGCAACTGTCGGATGGATTGATGATAATGCAGGATGGGACCTTGCGGGTGTTTCCGTTTGGAGCGCATCGATCCTGGCAATCAATGTGGCATGCGTGGGGAAACAGCCAGACAGAAGTGCTCGCATATGCCGGGACAATCCTGTCGGACTCATCAATGATACGATCGGCTGAATTGGAAGCACGCGGGTTCTACAGTCGATTGCTGATCAACGGCATGGCAAAGGAATGGAATTTCGCCATGCCGGCTGCGAGGACTGACTACGAACAAATCGCGTATGGCATTCGACCGATGACGTTGGGATTGCTCCGTCTCTATGATGCAACGCAAAACAACCTGTACCTGCGAATGGCGGGCCTTGCTGCGTCGTGGTTCTTCGGCAACAACGTACTCAACGCGGTAATGTACGATTCTACGACAGGCAGATGCTTCGACGGAATCACCGACTCAACGCACGTGAACCGCAACTCCGGTGCCGAATCGACGATTGAAGCGCTCTATACGCTCCTTGAACTTGAACGCTACCCGCTGGCACAAAAGTATCTGCATTATAAGAAGTTGAATTCTGTTGTGGGCGGAGACCAACTCAGCGCCACATTCCAAAACGACTCGGGTGCACAACTAACGTTGAAACTTGATGTGAAGAACGAAACACTGTCTTCACGCGAACAAGAGTCTTGCCACTAGTGCATTGATGCTCATTCCATTGAATCACAGACTGGGGATTGTCGTTATCGCTCTGAGTACGTTTACCGGGATTGCTTTTGCTCAACAGATCGCGATAGCAAGAATCGATCTGATGCCGAATCGTCCTTCGCCGTACCTCATGAGAGATTGGAAACAGGCCGCGATCGGGTATGATTCTCTTGTGTTCAACGCGAGTCTCACGGGGACGTACCTCCCGCTTGTATCCGTGAGCAATGGACTCGGTATTTCAAGCTATGTGGGTCAATCACCGTCGCAGGCTCGAGAAGCGATCAACTGTTTGCCTGCGGTTATCGGAGCGACTCTTGTTGGCGTTGATAAATCGAATGAGTTCGGAACGAATTGGGTTTCCCTTTGTCAAAATTGGTTCAACTCAAATCCGCAAGAGAATGTGTATCTCAACAGCCCGGGTGGGACAAGCGGCAGTGACTGGTGGTACGATTTGATGCCGAATGTCTTTTTCTACCAACTCTCGAGCCTGTATCCCGGCGTCGGGAATTTCCAAACCCAGTTCACGACCGTTGCTGACCGATGGTCGACAGCGCTGAGAGCGATGGGCGCAGGCGCCGCCCCCTGGAGCCTTGCCAATCTCAGCCACACAGCGTGGAATTTGTCCACCATGACTCCGACGAACTCGGGCTGGACCGAGCCGGAAGCAGGTGGAACGATCGCGTGGCTTCTCTATAACGCCTTCGTCAAGACCGGGGATCCAAAATACCGAACCGGGGCGGAGCTGGCGATGGAATCTTTGCTTGTTTATCCGGTAGGACAGAATCCATCGTATGAGCTTCAGCTTCCGTACGGGGCTTACATTGCGGCGCGAATGAATGCAGAACTGGGGACGACCTACGACATCGGGAAGCTCGTCAACTGGTGCTTTTCTGATGGAAGCGACAATTCACGGTTGTGGGGATTGACGGTTGGCAATTGGGGCGGATATGATTGTTCCGGACTTATC
>DATDNS010000470.1:0-2089 GCA_036518155.1 Bacteroidota bacterium | reverse complement strand
GAGGCAGCACAACGCGAACGCCGAACTGCTCTGCTTTTCTTGCTTCATTCTCCCAACGAATACAAACATCGGCCAGAAAGTCATTCCCGGGACGATATGATTCTGTCACCTCGTCGTTGTCGACATTGCCGTAATATCCGACGGCGGATGCATTGAGAAAAACGGAAGGTCTCTTTGATGTCTTGCCGATGGCGTCAACAATTGCTCGGGTCGTGTCGATACGGCTTGAAAGAATTGCGGCCTTCCTTTTTGCGCTCCATCGTTTCGCCCCGATTGATTCTCCAGAAAGATTAATGATTGCGTCTGAGCCTTCGATGGCTGGGGCAAGGCCTTGCCTTGAAGACCATGGTACGATCTCCACACTCTGGGGGAATTCATTCCTGAGTTGTTCGGGCCGTCGCGTAACGAGCGATACGTTGTGACCCGAGGCCAAGAGCATTGGAATGAGAGGTTTTCCAAGAAATCCAGATCCACCAAACAGAATAATTTTCATTTGAAGAAATCCTCCGGTCAATCAAAGGGCGTATGTGTGCAATCAATATCACCAATTGAAGGATGTCTGTCAAATTCCTTATTAACTGTCACGGTGTGCCGGCCCCGCGATCCTTGCGGGGGACCGTGACAGCGGGGAAAGTTTGTGCTGTCGGGACTTACGTCCCGACAGAAGACTGGTCAGTGTCGGGAGGAAACTCCCGACACCACAACGCTGCGCTTGAAATCGGGACATTACCTGATCTCTCAATTCCTTGCTCTTCCATCCATTTTTGGGTATATTTTCTCAATAAGGAAGGAGTAAAGAGTGGTTTTTCCGCACCTCCACTTTTTACTCTTTTTGTGTTTAATCTGGTCGTGCTGACTGGCAGTCAGCACAACGAGAATATTGCTGTTTGAGCGGCACTTCACAGGCATCATAGAGAGCGCTCATCGTGCCGACTAACAGTCGGCACAACAGAAAAACCTATCTTTGAAATCCGCAGTAGTAGGCCTTAGAGCAATGGACAGAATAAGAAACTTTTGTATTGTTGCGCATATTGATCACGGCAAGTCCACACTTGCCGATCGACTCCTGGAAAAAACAGGGGCCGTGGCCGCGCGCGACCTGTCCAAACAGATGCTCGACGATATGGAGCTGGAGCAGGAGCGGGGCATCACCATCAAGCTTCACGCCATCCAGCTGCAATACAAGGCAAAGGACAACCGGGAGTACACGCTGAACCTCATCGATACCCCCGGACACGTGGATTTCACGTACGAGGTCTCCCGCTCACTCGCAGCGTGCGAAGGAGCGATCCTCGTCGTCGACGCCACACAGGGCGTCGAAGCCCAGACGATTTCCAATCTCTATCTCGCCATTGACGCAGGACTGGAAATCATTCCCTTCATCAACAAAATCGATCTCCCGAGCGCCAATACGATGATCGATACCGTGAAGCACCAGATCATCGACCTCATCGGATGCAAAGAGGAAGATATTTTGCTGGGAAGCGCGAAGTCCGGGATGGGGACTGACGAGGTGCTGGAAGCGATCGTGCACAGGATTCCGCCCCCGAAAGGCGATCCGAATGCCCCGACGCGGGCGCTCATATTTGATTCTGTGTTCGACGAATTCCGCGGCGCGGTTGCCTATGTTCGCCTTGTCGACGGAATGATCAGGGAAAAGGACAGAATCCGGTTCTTCTCCAAAGGCCAGGAATTCCAGGCGGAGGAAATCGGGATACTGGAAATGAAGAGAAAACGGACGGGCGAGCTCCGCACCGGCGACGTCGGCTATATCATGGCGAACGTCAAAGACGTCCACGATACGAAAGTCGGCGATACGATCACGCTCGTCGAAAACCCGGCCACGACACCGCTGCCCGGCTACAAAGAAGTAAAACCGATGGTGTTCAGCGGTCTTTATCCCTCCAACAGCGATGACTTTGGAGAGCTTCGTGACGCGCTCGAAAAGTTAAAGCTTAACGATGCCTCGTTGATCTTCGAACCGGAGACGTCTCTTGCACTCGGTTTCGGTTTCAGAGCCGGATTCCTTGGGTTGCTCCACATGGAAATCATCCACGAGCGGCTCGAAAGGGAATACAATCAATCCCTG
>DATDNS010000469.1:0-2096 GCA_036518155.1 Bacteroidota bacterium | reverse complement strand
GTGTGCAAAGGAGTCGGTGGATTGTAGTCAAGGACCACGAGATCGGCCGGACTCCCTTTTGCCAACGTTCCGAAGGAGCGGCCGAAGAAATCGGAAACCATTCGCTGGCCATTGTGGAGCATCGAGGGTATGCGGGAAAATTCCGTGCGAGAATTCGATTCTGCGTTCCTGCAGTACCCAAACTTCGCTTCCTCGAACATGTCCGCCGGAAAGCCGTCCGTCCCCAACGCAGAGAGTTGGCCAAACCATTTCAGCGGTGCATAGCCGATCGCATTGTTCATGTTCGAACGGGGATTGTGAACCAGCCGGGCACCGGAACGATTGACCTTCGAGAGTTGCTTCTCCGTGAGATGAACGCCGTGGGCAATTATGCTTTTTTTTCTCAGGATCCCGAATTTGTCGAGCCGATCAACCAGACTCAGTCGATATCGTTTTTCAGAATCGAGAACGTCCGCCTTGTCTTCAGCGACATGGATGTGGACGCCGTTGTCGTACATTTCCGCGAGCTCGCCGAGCTTTTGCAAAGAATCATTTCCCAGGGTCAGTCCGGCGTGTGCTCCTATGGTACCGCGAAAATGTGTATTGCTCGTGTTCTCCGTGAGGAAGCGTTCGTTTTCCTCCAACCCCTGGTCCCGCCGTTTCATGCCTCCCCGATCTGTTGTCTCATAACAGAGGACCCCGCGCATACCGACTCTGGACATCGCATCCTTGATCACATCAAGGGATCCCTTGATATGATTCGGGGATGCATGATGGTCGATGAGTGTCGTCGTTCCGAACTTCAAAGACTCGATCGCTCCAATCAAGGCGCTGTAGTAAACCGACTCATCGTCCAGTGCTTCGTCCAATTTCCACCAGACTTTTCCCAGGATCTCAACAAAATTCCGGGGCGCTACCGCTGGGGTCGGCATGCCCCGCGAGAGAGCAGAATAGAGATGCGTGTGAGAACAGACAAAACCGGGCATCACGATCTTACCTGACAGATCGACACTTTCTTCACCACGTAAAGATCTTAAGTGCGGGGCGACAGTGACAATTTCACCGTCAAAAATGCGGATATCGCATTCCTTGATTGTAGCTGGGTTGAGAACAACTGCTTTTACGTTCTTAAGGATGATGGTCATAGAATGCTCTTTTCAGAAGAAATTAACTCGGATGACACGGATTCACAATTCGTTTGATCCGCCTTGTTTCCGCACAATCCGTGGTTAATAATTCATGCGATCCCAACTTCTCTGAGCTTCGCTTCCAGGGTTTCAAAGCGCGGTTCAATGTCGATCGGCCGACCTATCGCTTGTTTGGCGGACTGGATATCCTTGAGACCATTGCCGGTTATGACTACCACTGCAGATGAATCGCGTGAGACGAGACCTTGAGCAACCGCTCTCTTGAGTCCAGCCACGCCTGCAACTCCTGCAGGTTCGCCGAATACTCCACCGAACCTGGCTGTCGACCTCATTGCCTCGAGGATCTCCGAATCGGAAACAGAAATCATTGCCCCCTGAGATTGCCGAATTTCATGAATCGCGCGGCGCCAGTTCCGCGGAGTGCCGACGGCGATACTATCCGCAATGGTATTTGTTGGGACCGGAACCAGATCTTTTCCACTCCCGAAGGATTCAAGAATCGGTGCGGCCCCCTCTGCCTGCACTCCGAGCAACTTTGGCATCCGGCGAATAAACCCAAGTTGTTTCATCTCCCTGAGTCCCTTCCCTATTCCGCCAATCGTGCATCCGTCTCCCACAGAAACGACCACCCATTCCGGGACTGTCTCACCGAATTGCTCCGCGATTTCCAGGCCGGCGGTCTTCTTCCCTTCCACGAGAAAAGGGTTCGTGCCGCTGTTGCGATCATACCAGCCGAAGTTTTTGCACGCCTCACGGCAGAGATCGAACGCCTGTTCGTAGGTACCTTGGACGCGCACCACTGTCGCGCCGAAAATCAGGAGCTGCGTGATTTTGGGTTCGGGTGCACGTTGTGGAACGAAAATGACACTCTTGAGGCCGACCGCGGCAGAAAGGCCGGCAAGCGATGACGCCGCATTCCCCGTCGAGGCGCACGCAATCGTGGCGAACCCGAATTCCCGGGCCTTGAGC
>DATDNS010000468.1:0-4668 GCA_036518155.1 Bacteroidota bacterium | reverse complement strand
TCTCTGCACCTTCTCGACCCAGCGTATTCAATGGCCAGTGTTTTGGCGAATGAGTTCAGCGAGGCAACCACGAACCTGTATTTGAGCGCCCTGGTGGAAATCGGATTGCTCTTGTTCGCAGTCACGATTATCCTGAATGCGGTCGCGAGGCTGATTGTATGGAGCGTTACGAAGAGGTTTGCACAATGACAGACCGGCAATCGGCACGCATCCAACGATGGCGAAAGTTCAAGAATGTATTCATGATCGGACTATCGGTCTTCAGTGCGCTCCTCGTCATTGCCCCCCTGTTCATAATCTTCACGTACACCCTCAGCCAGGGGATTGGCTCAGTCAACCTTGCGTTTTTCATTCACATGCCGAAGCCGGTTGGAGAAGCGGGCGGGGGGATGGCAAATGCCATCATCGGATCGCTTGAGATGGTGGCAATGGCGGCGCTCATCGGTCTGCCGGTTGGAATCCTTGCCGGAATCTACCTGGCGGAATTTGGCAGGAACGCGTTTGGCACTGCAGTCGGATTTCTCAGCGATGTTCTGAGTGGCATCCCGTCCATCGTCGTCGGCGTTGTTGCCTATATCCTCGTGGTAATCCCGATGGGGCATTTCTCCGCCTTCGCGGGGAGCGTGGCCCTTGCCATCCTTATGATTCCGACGGTGACAAGAACGACGGAGGAAATGATACGCCTTGTGCCGCATTCGCTCCGCGAGGCATCGCTTGCCCTCGGGATCCCGAACTGGAAAACGACGCTCAAGATCATCCTGCCGACGGCAACAAAAGGTATTACGACAGGAATCCTCCTTGCCCTGGCCCGTGCTGCAGGCGAAACGGCCCCCTTGCTCTTCACGGCGCTCGGGAACCGGTTCTGGTCAACCTCGCTGAACGAGCCTATTGCTTCGCTCACTGTTTTCATTTATGATTATGCAAAGGCTCCGTTCGATGATTGGAACAGGCAGGCTTGGGCTGCTGCATTTGTCCTCATCTGCATGGTGTTTGTTGTCAACCTCGCGTTTCGCTACGTGACAAGGAGCCGGTATGGAACAAGCCACAATTGAAAAATTGGAAATGCCGTTCATGGAGAACCCCCACGCAGCTCAAACCGAAATCAGGAAGGTTCCGGAAAAAATGATCGCGCGCGACCTGAATTGCTTCTTCGGGAAGACGCAGGCCATACGAAACGTCACATTGAGCATACCGACGCAAAAAGTTCTTGCCATAATCGGGCCATCGGGTTGCGGCAAGTCGACATTCCTGCGGTCGTTGAACAGGATGCACGAGGTTGCCGGTGGAACGATGACCGGGACTGTTCTCCTCGACGGGGTGAACATCTATGAGAGCGATCCCGTCGTCGTCCGGCGCAGAGTAGGTATGGTCTTCCAGAAAGCCAACCCCTTCCCGATGATGTCGATCTTCGATAATGTTGCAGCAGGATTGCGGCTGAACGGGAGGAATGGCAAGAAGGAGATAAACGAAATTGTCGAACGAAGCCTGAAACAGGCTGCACTCTGGGATGAGGTCAAGGACTCGCTCAACAAATCGGGGATGAGTCTTTCCGGCGGCCAGCAACAACGACTCTGCATTGCACGAACCCTGGCCGTGGATCCGGAAGTGGTCCTGATGGATGAACCGGCGAGCGCACTCGACCCGATCTCGACGGCGAAAATTGAAGAACTCATTTATGACTTGAAAAAGAACTATACGATCGTCATCGTTACGCACAATATGCAGCAAGCCGCACGCGTCAGCGATTACACGGCCTTCTTCTATGTCGGCGAGCTGATTGAGGTGGACGACACAAAGACGATGTTCACGGCTCCCCGCATAAAGAGAACGGAAGAATACATCACAGGCAGGTTTGGCTAGTCCCGAAACACTCACCATTCACCACTAACTCCTTTACGTACCGATGGAACGACGATTCGAAAAAGATCTTGAAAGCTTGAAGACGACTCTTATACGCATGGGAAGCGTCGTCGAGGAACACTGCAAACTTGCGATCAACGCCGTTCTTGAAGAGGACGTGACGGTGGCCCGGAAAGTCATCGATACCGATGAACGGATCAATTCACTCGAAATCGAGATGGACAATGCGGTCATCGACATCCTTGCCCTGCAACAACCCGTCGCGAGCGACCTTCGCTTGATTCTCGCAGCGCAGAAGATCAGCAACGACCTGGAGAGGATCGGGGACCACGCCGTCAATATCGCCGAAGCGGCATTACAGCTCGCAAAGATAAGACCGCAAGAGCCCCGGCTGGAAATCCCCAAGATGGCCGAGATTGCGACGGCGATGCTCAGAGATGCGCTGGACAGCTTTGTGCACGTAAGTCCTGAACTTGCCCAGGCTGTTCTGAAGCGGGATGATCTCATCGACGACCTGAACCGCTCGATGACGATGGAGGTTGTGCAGTTGCTTCAAAAGAACAAGAAACTGATCGAGGGCGGGCTGGAGATTATCCGGGTCAGCCGCAATCTGGAACGCATTGGCGATCTGGCAACAAATATAGCCGAAGAGGTGATCTTCCTTGCACAGGCAAGAATCGTCAAGCATCACGCAGCAGACAAAAAAGTGCAGCCTGAGAACGATGCAAGTAGACCTCCGGGTTCATAATTCCGCGTGGTAAGAGTTGCAGGAAGGTAGACCAGATAACTGACTCCATCGAAGAATCGGCATCGCAAGGCCCGGGCGTTCATTGTACCTGGGCCTTCGTACTTGCAGCCTCGCGGGCGCGTATGGCGTGAAGATTCACGCGCCATGCTTTGATGCCCGTTGTCGGCGTCCACGGATGACTAACGCCAGGAGACTTCCCACGATCGCAGGAAATACCGCCGGTGCAACGCCCTGCGCGACCGCCGTAGTGATTGTTGCGCCGATCATGATGATCACGAGTCCGGAAGCAGCGAGCGGCGTGAGTCCCGAAGGCAAACGGAGCAGGCGGGGAAGGATAAGCCCGAGCGCTCCCGTAACTTCTGCGACGGCTATAAACTTCATAAACATTCCCGGCAACCCGGATACGGAAGCCAGGGTGGCTATTGGCATGGTCAGCTTCGCCACGCCTGCGAAGACAAATAGAATCGCGAGCAACCCCTGCAAGATCCAAAGTAGGACGTTGGCGCGACTCGCGGTCCGTGTAGTCCGGGCATCAAAAGTGCCCTCAGGTTGTGCAACAGATTGAAAACTCATGGCAAACTCCTTATGAAAAGTGTGATGGATAACCGCTTCCATGAGATAGTCGTTTGCCGGTACCATAAATCGACACAACCAGACCCCATTTGCCGCTTCACAGGCGATTCTGTCTTTCTTTCCAATGCTGCATTGAATACCGGGCAGGATTTACCTACCTTCTCTCGGCCTGAACCTTGTCGGTATTGAAAGCAGCGAACTGCCCCGTGATGTTCCTCCCCTTAACAATTGTTCAACGCGTATGTTCTTGAATATGAAATCCATTTATGATTCGGTCGATGATGTAGAGTATGTGAATTTGGTCAAGAGGAAGCAGTCACCCGCAGGCCAGCCATCGAAGCCAAATCTCAAAATCAAATATCAAAGGAGAGTGGTATGAGTAATTCGTTCTTTATTGCGTTGTTTACAATCGTCGGAATTGTCCTGTTGACGGTAAAGCCGCGGAATCTTCAATATCCGGTCAATCTCAAAAAGTTCGGACTTGCCAGCCTCGGGTTGGCCGTGTTGTCCGTGCTTGCCGCTTCGTTTACGATCATCGATCCCGGTTATGTCGGAGTTCCCGTCACCTTCGGCAGCGTAGGGTCACAATCGATCCCGGCAGGGTTACATCCGATTTTCTTTCTGACCGACGTCTACAAAATGTCAGTCCAGACGAAAGACTACACGATGTCCTCTGTCAGAACTGAAGGGAATCGTAACGGCGACGATGCCGTTGCCACGCTCTCGCGCGATCAACTCATTCTGAAATTCGACGTCACCGTTTGGTACCATCTGGATCCGTCGCAGGCGAACAGCGTCTACAGCAACATCGGGTTGAATTATGAAGAAGTGATTGTGAGGCCGGCAATTCGAACTGCATTGGTCAACGCCGCCACCAAGTTTGATGCAAGCGATGTGATGTCGCTCAAAAGAGATGCGTACACGAAAATGGTTACCGATCTTCTGCTCGAGGAGCTGAATGGCAAAGGGGTTATTCTTGACAAGGTTCTGATTCGGAACGTCGAGCCGCCATCAACGGTGAGCGATGCCATTGCGGCGAAGCTCAAAGCTTCTCAGGAGGCACAACAAATGGAGTACACCATACAGTATGCCCAGAAAGAGGCGCAGCGAAAGGCGATCGAGGCCCAGGGCATTTCGAATGCTCAAAAGATCATTGGCAATGGATTGACACAGAATTATCTGCAATGGTACTACATCTCTCAGCTCAAAGAAGTCGTCAGCAGCCCCAACAATTCGACAATTATTCTGCCTTACGACCAGAAATTGACACCGCTGCTCAATATCGAAAACAGGAAGCAAACGAAGTAACGGGAGTTGGTGTCGACGGATTCTTGAAACAGACACTCTTGCACCCGCGACCTCAGGTCGCGGGTGCAGGCCCGTCGCGACAAGAGGCACTCGGCTAACCAAGGAGAGAATCTCTCCCGTAGTTCAAAATCCCCGCGTACTCCGAATCGTCGGAATTGCCTGGGCACGCGGTCTATTCT
>DATDNS010000467.1:0-10707 GCA_036518155.1 Bacteroidota bacterium | reverse complement strand
CGGGGAGTCCGCGGCGGTCTATATGCTTCTCGGCTTTTCAATCCTGCATTTCTTCGAACATACCGTCGTCGGGCATCTTCATTTTGGCGAGGAGACGCACTCGCACGTGATGGTGTCGAGAACAGCGAGCCTTTCGGCGGTCGGAGGGTTGTTCATCCACGCATTCTTCGACGGATTTTCGATTTCGATCGGTATGCAGTTCAATTTTCTGCTCGGACTCCTCATCTTCATCGCGGTCCTGCTGCATAAGATTCCGGAGGGATTGACGATCGCTTCGATCATGATGAGTGCCACCTACCCTCGCAAGAAGGTTCTCTATGCTATTTACGGAATCGGCCTTTCCACCATTGTCGGCGTTGCTGCGGCGTTATTGTTCTCAAATGTCAGCGCTGAGCTGACGGGCGTGGCGCTTGCATTTTCGGCAGGGACGATCATCTACGTTGGGGCGAGCGATTTGATTCCCGAGATCAACAAGTCGAAGGACAGAATCCCCCCGCTCGTCGTTTTTGCCGGAATCGTTCTCTATTACGTGAGCGAGAGAATTTTGGAGGGATTGGTGCGGTAGAATAGGGGGTAGCCTAGAAACTCATCCCCAGCGAAATTCGGTTGAGGCCGCCGATCTTTCCGTAGGAATTGTAAGCGTAATCGATCAGGTATTCGTGAAGGATAAATCCCGCGCCGAATGAGAATCCGGCCAATCCCGCCGTCGTCCCCAGCTTCAAGTCGCGGTGCTGTTCATTGTTGTAGCCAGCTCTCACCCTCACCGATTCACTCATCAGGAATTCCGCACCGAAGGTAAACGAGCTGAAACGGTCGAGAAATTTGTTCCGATTTTCATTGAGCTTGTGGAAGTTCAAATTGAGGAGGACAGGCAGATGCTCCGGTCTCTTTGTTATTCCGATCGTCAGATCGAGGGGAAGTGCTTCTCGCGTCGAGCCGAATTCGCTCAACTGCCTTCCGAGGTTCATGAGACTGCCGCCCAGCGTGATGTTCTGCGACGGAATCTGGTAGAGATAGCCGAAATCGACAGCGAGTGCAGTTGAGCTGTACTCGGCAATCGATGAATGGATGAACTTGATATTGCCGCCGATCGAAGACTGTTCGTCCAGCATCATTGCGTAACCGCCGACCAACGCTATCTCGGCCGCTCCGAATGTGCCGAGGTCATTCTGCGATTCGTCCGTCCTCGTGAACGTACCGTAATTAATGTAATCCACGCCGAAGCCGATATTGCCGACCGACTCAACATTCTGCGCGAACGCGAGGCTCCCGGCATTGATGTCGAGCAGACTTTTGAAATATCCGAGTGAAACGGCGGGGGCCGAAATCGTTGCGAGGGAGGCGGGGTTGTAAAAAATCACGTTGGGATCGGACGTCATCGAAACAAAGCTGCCGTTCAATGCCGCAGCGCGAGCGCTTACATCATTGCGAAGAAATGTAAACGTGCCGGTGTCCTGAGCGGGAGTGCGGTCCAGGAAGAAAAAAACGAGCATCAGAACCGGCCAACGAGTCTTCATTGGTGTCAATCTCTCAAAAAATGCGTTGCAAGTCAAGCCAAAATTGGCTACCTTGTTTCCGTTGAAATTTTGAGTAACTGTTCGTCGCGCCTGGCGCGAGGAGCAACATGTCAGACAGGAGAAGTGAATCATGAAAGACGGAATCCATCCCGCGTACAAGAAAGCACGAGTAACCTGCGTTTGCGGCAATACGTTCGAAACACGTTCGACGGTCGGTGACCTGCACGTGGAAATTTGCCAGAACTGCCATCCGTTTTACACCGGCAAACAGAAGCTTCTCGATTCGGCAGGCCGTGTGGAGAAGTTCAACAAGAAGTATGCGAAGAAACAGGAGGGGACCGCAGCACCAGCAAGTGCGTAACGCCAATGTATTGTTACGGAAGCGGAATGTGTTGATCTAATGCATTCCGCTTTTTTTATTCCCTTTTGCAAAGGAGAGTGAACAACCATGGCTTCCCAAATCTGTATATTCGAAGATACGCAATACGAAAAGCTGTTCCCCCTCGTATACTTCCGACCGGTGTGTCATCTGAAATGCGGTATCAGTTCACTCAAAGACAAGATCGTACGGGCATATCCGAAAGCTTCCGTCTCCCTCCACTGCAGAGCCTATCTCGCCGATACGATCCGGGCTCAACATCCGCACGAACACGTGAACGATATTCCATCCGACTCGTGCCTGTTCATTAACGGCCGCATCCTTGCGGGACGCGACCTGGCAAAGACAATCCCCTTGAACGGTGATAAGGATCTCGCCTATGTCGCCGGGGATATCGTCGTCGCTGCCCACGCTTCGGGCGCACGCCTGTCGAGACTCAAGGGTAAGATGGGAACGCCTCTTTCCCCCGACGATTTCAGCGACATGCCAAGGGTCCAGGTGGACATTAAAACTGTGACGTACTCGTGGGACCTGGTTCAGAATAACGGGGCGCAGATCCGTGAGGACTTCGAAGCATTGGTGGGGAAGAAGAAAATGAAGTCGAGAAAACTCCCCGGGTGTTACCTGCTCGGCAAGGGGAACATCTTCATAGACCCGTCGGCGACGATCAAGCCGGGGGTGGTGATCGATGCCGAAAAAGGCCCGATCTACATCGATAAAGGCGCTTCCGTGCTTCCGCAGACGAGCCTTGTCGGTCCCATCTATCTTGGGCAGGGCTCTATCATCCGGGCGGGCTCGACGATTTACGAGAATACAAGCATCGGCCCCGTCTGCAAAGTCGGTGGGGAGGTGGAGGATACGATCATCCAGGGGTACAGTAACAAGCAGCATTCAGGATTCCTCGGACACGCGTATCTCGGTAAATGGGTGAACCTCGGTGCCGGCACGAACAACAGCGACCTGAAAAACAACTACGGCCACGTCAAGGTCCAGCTCGGCCCGGAACAAATCGACACCGGTTTGCAGTTTGTCGGGTTGACGATGGGAGACCATTCGAAGAGCGCCATCAATTCACAGTTCAATACCGGCACGGTTGTCGGAGTCTCGAGCAATATTTTCGGGTCCGGGTTTCCTCCGAAATACGTTCCGTCGTTTTCGTGGGGTGCCGCGGGCGAGACGTTTACGACATACCAGGTCGAGCGTGCGATCAATGTCGCCCGGAGGGTCATGGCAAGACGCAAAATCGAGTTGACGGCCGCTGAAGAGGCGCTCTTCAGGAAGATTTTTGAGATCACCAGCGTGCACAGGAAGAAACAGGGCATGCCGGCTTAGTCCGGAAGAAGGAATATGGGCGAACAGGAAATCGTTTCGAACGACCTGGAGAAAACTGCAAACGGCGAAGATCAGAAGCGCGAGCGTCTGTACGCCGGTCCGCGTGGTACGGCGGTTAAAATCCTGAACCGGATCGACCGCTCGGACGCGTATCTCGACAAGCTCCTCGATGCCGAGCTCCGGTCGGAAGACATGAATGACCTCGACAAAGGGCTGATGAACGAGATCGTCACCGGTGTCGTACGGTGGCAAATGAAACTGGATTGGGTGCTGACGGGATTTTTCCACGGCAACTTCACAAAAGCCGAAACCAACATCAAGAATGCGCTGCGGGTTGCGCTCTACCAGATCCTGATGCTGGACAAAGTTCCGCAGTCGGCGGCGGTGAACGAAGGGGTCGAGTTCATCAAGCGGCTGCGCGGCCAGAAAGTTGCCGACCTCGTCAACGCAGTGCTCCGGAACATCATCCGCAATCTCGATAATATCCGCTATCCCGACCCGGCCGAAGACCGCATCCGGCATCTTGCCGTGATCGAATCCCATCCGATCTGGCTCGTCAACAAATGGGTTGCCCGTTTCGGCTACGATGAGGCGAAGCAACTGCTTGCGGCAAACAACCGGCGCCCAGAGCTGACGCTCCGTGTCAATCGCCTGAAAATCCAGTACGATTATTTCCTGACACAGCTCAGCCAGCTCCAGGTCCAGTTCACGCGGTCCAACGTTCTTGAATACTTTGTCCGCGTTCAACACATGGGGGGTATCGGCAGTTCGGAAATGTTCAAACAGGGATTCTTCTCCGTGCAGGATGAAAGCGGCGGGTTGGCAGTGCAACTCCTCGATCCCCGGCCGGGTGAGCGGATCATCGACCTCTGTTCTGCACCGGGGGGGAAAACAACCTTCATCGGCGAGATGATGAAGAATAGCGGAGAGATCGTTTCCGTCGACCGGTACGAGACCCGGCTCAACCTTGTCAAGAATTCCGTCCAGCGGCTTGGTATTTCAAATGCGCACTTCGTTGTAGCCGACGCGACTTCGGTTCAGGTCCCGCAGGGGGACAAAGTCCTTGTCGATGCTCCGTGCTCAGGGCTCGGCGTTCTCGCAAAGAAGCCGGATGCCAAATGGCGCCGCGAACCGGATGACATTCGCGATCTGGTCAAACTCCAACAAGCGATTCTCGAAAATGCGACAACCCTCGTCAAACCAGGGGGCACGATTGTGTACAGCACGTGCACAATGGAACCTGAGGAAAATCTCGGCGTTGTGAAGGAATTCCTGACAAACCATCAGGAATTCACCATTGAGCCGCCGGGAGAGACGGTTCCAAAAGAGGCGGTCTCGGCAGAAGGATTCATTGAGACATTTCCCCACCGTCACGGGATGGACGGATCGTTTGCGATTCGGCTTCGGAAAAGAAGCTAGCACCCCTGAACCAACACGTAATCCATTTTCAGTGCGGAGGATCTTATGCGAATAGTCAGAAGTTTTGGCGGCTTTGCGGTGTTCATTCTTTCGGCGTGGCTGGCATCAAGCTCTCAGCGTCCGGTGAGCGACGCGTTCGCGTCGACGTTTTCGATCGTCGCGATCGATCCTGAAAACGGGGATGTCGGTGTCGCCGTGCAGTCGAAGTTTCCCAATGTCCGGCCCGTCGTACCGTGGGCGGAAGCGGGAGTAGGGGCCGTTGCGACCCAATCGCTTGTCAACGTTTCGTACGGCTCGAAAGGATTGACATTGATGCGGAACGGAGCGACGGCAGAGGAAGCTCTGAAAATTCTGACCGACAATGATTCTGCGAAACAATCGCGCCAGTGCGGAATTATCGATATGAAAGGGAATTCGGCAAGCTGGACCGGCACAGAATGTTTTGACTGGGCAGGAGGAGTGACGGGAGAACAGTGGGGAGGCAAGGGTGTCATAATCTCCGGTAAAGGTTTTGCTGCACAGGGAAATATTCTCGTCGGCAAGGCGACGGTGGAAGCGCTTGCGAAAACGTTTCAGACGACGAAAGGATCGCTGGCCGACCGGCTTGTGGCAGCCATCGTCGCCGGAGGAAAAGCGGGAGGAGACCGTCGCGGCGAAGAATCGGCAGCACTTCTCGTCAAGAGAGCGGGAGCCGGCTACGACGGTACCACGGACGACTACATTGACATCAGTATTTACGACAACCCGGCTCCATTGAAAGAACTGGAGCGTCTCTACAAGCTTCACAAGCTGTATTTCTTCCGATCCGACCCAAAGAACCTCATCCTCATCGACGCGTCGATTTGCAGGGAACTGCAGACGATTCTCAAAGACAAGGCGTACAAAAATCAGGTATTCTATTCAGGTCCGGTCAACGGTGCCTTCGATGCCGCGACGCATAAGGGGCTGAATGATTTCATGGGATGGGAAAACTACGATGTCCGTATCCGTCCGGACAATCTGATCGACAAAGAAGTATTGGAAGATATCCGGAAGAACTACACGGAGTGGAAGGCCCGGAAGCGATAAGTTGACCGATAGAATCGGGTTGAAAACCAGATTGTCAGAATGGAGAATTGTGTAAGCGAGGTTGTGCCTTCACGCTCATTCTGTGAGTAAGTTTATCCGGCCCGCCGATTTCTCGACGGGCTTTTTCATTGCGGCAGCCAGGGCGGAGAGAAAATCGAGGTTTTCGAAGACATTTTTCTTTATTGTAAGAGCAAGTCCACGACATTTCAAATCTATCAGAGCTTTCTATGTCAGTCCACGCGCGAGTCAGAGAATTCTACACGAAAGAGCTGGCGGATATTCAGAATGCCAACCTCTACAAAGAAGAACGATTCATCCACAGCCCGCAGGGAGCCGATATCACCGTAGAATATCCGGCCAATTCAACGTCGAGAGAAGTCCTGAACTTCTGTGCGAATAACTACCTGGGCCTCTCCAGTCACCCCGATGTCCTCGCCGCGGCAAAAAAAGGTCTGGAGGAACGCGGGTATGGCTTGTCTTCTGTGCGTTTCATCTGCGGCACGCAGGACACCCACAAACAACTGGAACGATCCGTCTCTGAACTTCTCGGCACTGAGGATACCATCCTGTACTCTTCCTGTTTCGACGCGAACGGCGGAGTCTTCGAGGCGTTGTTGGGGGAAGAAGATGCGCTCATCTCGGACGAGCTCAATCACGCGTCCATTATCGACGGCATCCGACTGTGCAAAGCCGAGCGACGCCGCTACAAGCATTCCGATATGAAGGACCTGGAACAACATCTTCAGGAGACACAAAACAAACGCTTCCGGATGATCGTGACTGACGGAGTATTCTCGATGGACGGAGTGCTCGCGAAGCTCGACGAAATCTGCGACCTCGCGGAAGAGTACGATGCGATCGTGATGGTCGACGATTCCCACGCGACAGGGTTCATCGGCAAGACCGGACGCGGTACACACGAACACTTCGATGTGATGGGAAGAGTCGACATCATCACCACGACGTTTGGGAAGGCACTCGGCGGCGCTTCCGGTGGGTGCATTTCAGGCTCAAAGATTTTCGTCGATCTGCTGAGGCAGCGATCACGCCCGTATTTGTTCTCAAACACGATGAGCCCTGTCGTCGTCGCCGGCACCATCAAGGCAATCGAGTTGATCAGAAAATCGACGAAACTGCGCGACAAACTTGAAGAGAATGCGAAGTATTTCCGGAAAAAGATCAAGGAAGCGGGCTTTGAGATCAAAGAGGGGTTCCATCCGATTGTTCCCGTGATGATTCACGATGCTGGAATGGCGCAAACGATGGCCCGCGAGCTCTACGCTGAAGGCATCTATGTGATCGGTTTCTTTTATCCGGTCGTCCCCAAAGGGCAGGCACGGATCCGCGTCCAGCTTTCCGCCGCGCACGAAAAACATCACATCGACAAAGCCGTGGAAGCGTTCACGAAGATCGGAAAAAAGCTGAACGTCATTGGGTAGTTTGTTAATTAGTTAATTTGATAATTGGTTGGGTAACCGATTGTGTGCAACCAGATAGCCGATCATCACTCACCAATTAACCATTCACTGTTCTTCCTTTCCTCATGAAGGGCCGTCTCGTTTTTGTCGACCTCCTCCGGGGCTGGGCCACGATCGTCATGATCGAGGTCCACGTCTTCAATGCGTTCATCGTCCCTTCGCTGAAAGAGACGAATTGGTACAACCTTCTCAACTATATCAATGGTCTCGTCGCGCCCACGTTTATTTTTGTCGCAGGGTTCGTGTTCGTCTACGTGAGCGAAAGGAAGATCGAGGATTTTCGAAGCTACGGCCGGCTTTTCTGGAGGCAGATTTATCGTATTGCACAAATCTGGATCATCGGATATTTGCTCCATCTTCCATTCTTCTCGTGGTCGAGGATGCTCCACGAGTCGTCGCAGGAGGACTGGCTCAAGTTCTACCAGTCGGATGTTCTCAATTGCATTGCCGCCGGACTTCTGTTCCTCTTTATCGCGAGAGTCAAGATCAGGTCGAACGATACCTATCGAAGATTCCTCATCGTCGCAGGATTTGTGACGGCGTTCATCACCCCCTTCATCTGGGAAATCGATTTCAACAAGTATATTCCCGCGCAGATTGGCGCTTATCTCAACGGCCAGCATTTCTCGGGGTTCCCGCTTTTTCTGTGGATTGCATTTATGATGGCCGGCGGGTACTATGCAATGGATTTCCTGAAGGCGAAACAGGCGAACGACATTAGGGGTTTTCTCCGACGGATCGGCGTTACAGGTGTTGTTATGTCCGTCGGAGGCCGGCTCGCCACGTCTCTGCCCGCTTACATTCCGTCCGCCTCGGCGAATATTCGTGCCAATCCGTTCTTCTTCTTCGAACGGCTCGGGATCGTTTTGCTGCTCCTGGCTGTGTGCTGGTATTATGCCGAATGGAGGAAGACGGAACAATCATTCGTGCTCGATGCAAGCAAGGAATCGTTATCCATCTATGCTGCGCACTTGATGGTCATTTACGGGATGTTCTATTTCGACATGAGTCTCGCCTATCTGTACGGCGGGAAGTTGAGCATCCTCGCCTGCTGTGCGGCAACGGTCGTGCTTACTGCCGTGATGATTCTTGCCGCAAAGGTTTGGAGCTGGCTCAAACAGCGACACGTGTACCTGGCAAGAGGTATTGCGACAATGGGAGCCGTCATCTTTTTCTCATATTTCTTTTCACGATAAGGCGTGTGCATTTTCCCTTATTTTCTCTTACGTTCTGACTAATCGTTCATCCGGCCATGCAGCTGTCGTTGATCATCATCCTGGTAGTCTTCGCAGCAATACTGCTGCTCATCCTGTTGAAGCTCTACGGACAAAAGTCCGGCGGCGGAACAGATTCGGCAATGCTTGTCCAGCAGCAGATCGATTCGCTTCGGGGAGAAGTCTCTCAGAATCTGAAGAATACTGCCGATTCCGTTAACGAAGCCCTCAAAAGCACGACGAATGTTCTGTTTCAGAGTCTGAAGAACACCAGCGAGACGGTGAATCAGCAACTCAACGTGGTCACGAGCCAGCTTTCAAACGTCACGCAGCAGCTCCAGACCAACACCGGGCAGATGGGGACCAGGCTGGACAATGCCGCGGGAGTTATCAAAGAAGTGGCAACCAAACTCGGTGAACTTGGAAAAGCCACGCAGGAGATCAAAGAGCTGGGCCAGAGCGTTTCAAAGCTCGAAGAAATGCTCAAGGCGCCAAAGCTCCGCGGCGGACTGGGCGAATTGTTGCTTGAGGACCTCTTGAAACAGGTTCTGCCGTCCAACGCTTATGCTTTCCAGCACAGCTTCAAGAACGGTCAGACAGTCGATGCCGTCATAAAGACGGCCGGGGGAATGGTGCCGGTCGATTCGAAGTTCCCGCTGGAAAATTTCCGAAAGACAATCGAAGCCAAAAGCGACCAGGAACGGAAAACAGCGGCTCGGCTCTTCAAAACAGACGTGAAAAAGCACGTCGACGCAATTGCGCAGAAGTATATTCTGCCGGATGAAGGGACATTCGACTTTGCGCTGATGTACGTACCCGCCGAGAACATTTACTACGAGACGATTATCAAAGAAGACTCGTTCGAAGAAGAAACGAGCATCTATTCCTACGCCTCTGCGAAGCACGTTGTCCCGGTTTCGCCCAACACCTTCTATGCGCATCTGCGCGTCATTGCACTCGGGCTCAAAGGTTTGCTGATCGAGCGAAGCGCGAAGGAAATCTACCAGCATTTGCACCGGCTCGAATCGGAGCTGGCGAAATTTACCGAACTGTTCGGCACGCTCGGAACGCAGCTTGCGAACGCGAAGAACAACTACGACAAAGCCGACAAGCAACTGAGTACGTTTTCCGACAAGTTGAAATCGGTACAGTCGATTCCAGAGTCGGAGCCACCAAAACAGCTGGATGTCTTTTGAGCGTCCGTTGATGTCACAAATTACTCCTTGATTTTCGCACCTGTTTTCGTGATATTCTCACCATTCCATTTCTCTTCACCAACCATTTCTAACCGTTTCGGGAGGTTCTAATGTCTAAGGAAACAAAGCACACCGCGGAGGCTCTGCAGTGGAAGTGGGTCATTATCGGAGCGCTTGTGGGACTGGTCATCGTTGGCGCCAGCTATTACATTACGAAGGAAACGTTTCATAATATCCAGATTCAAATCCTCGTGATGCTCGTCGGCTGCGCCGTAACGGGAATCGTGGTGGGCTATTTCTCACCCGGCGTCACGATCAAAGAAGCGGCAATTGCCGGCGTCGTTGTTGTCCTGATTATGACCGGGTTCCTTTATTATGTTGACGCGGATGTCGCAAAGAACATCGCCATCAACGCTCTCCTGATCATTCTTGGACTCCCGATTTCCTGGGTCGGCGGCTGGGCGGGAGAGAACCTCCAGGGAAGTGAGGTCAATCTCGACGAAGAACTTAAGGCTGATAAGATTCAGTGGAAATGGGTGATTACAGCGATTATCGTCGGCTTCGTCCTCAATGTTCTGTTCGTCTTTCTTCCGTCGAAACTCTTTAGTATTGACCTCCAGATTGAACTTGTCGCCTTCCTCGTGAGCTTTGTCATTGCCGGATTTATTGTAGGCTACAAATCACCCGGCGTCACGATCAAAGAACCTGCGATTGCCGGCATTATCGCGGTTGTTTTCGAGTGGATCTTCCTCGAATTCATCCTGAAGATCAGCATTGCTGTTCCTTATCTCATTGCAGGACTGGCGCTCGGATTTCTCTTCACACTGATCGGCGCGTGGGTAGGGGAAAAATATCAGGAGAGCACGGGAAAGCGTATCACCGTTTAGGCACACCCGTTACACCCAGGAGCCTCTCGGGCGGCACGCTTGAGGGGCTTTTTTATGTACTCCATGCCCTGAGTATCTTCTCGTGGGACTGTGACAGCCGGGGGTGGGAAGCCGAACTTCCGGCTGCCTTGGAATCATAGGACTTATTCTTTATCTTTGAAAGCATTTCTTCATTCCGGAGCAACGACAATAACAGCATGAAAAGCATTAAACGCAT
>DATDNS010000466.1:0-15511 GCA_036518155.1 Bacteroidota bacterium | reverse complement strand
ACAACAGTCCGAACAATCAAACACCGCTTTACGGGGTCATCGGAGAAGCCGGAGATGACGGGGGAGACTTTATTTTCGTACACAAGTGAGATTGGGAGATCTAGTAATGTGGTAATCTAGTAATGTGGTAATCTGGTAATTGAGTGATTTCAAAGAAGGACATTCCCGTGCATTACTTTCGACTGACTACTCTTGTGCTTTGTGGCGTTCTCGGACTCGGAGCGGCAGTTGCTCAGGAAGAAGAGGGACACGAACAGAAACAGGCGAAGGAAAATAAGCTCCTGGAACAGAAAAAAGACGACGTCTTTGAGGAGATGGAGAGGAAGAACCTGGCTCTGCGGTTCTATAATGCGGTCAACGGCAGCGAAATCCCTGGTGCAATCGTGACTGTCAACAACGGTGAATACACCACGGACGCGGAAGGAAAGATTCTTTTCCCGACCCCCGGGGGAGACGGCGTGTATCCTGTTTCCTTCCGGGCGGAGAAGTATGTTCCTGTGGATTTCAATATCGAAATCATGGCCGGGACAATTTTCTTCAACCGGTTTTCGGTGTCACCCCTGCTCGATGTAAAATTCCTGCGCGTTGTGCTCGACTGGGATGCCTCTCCCCCCGATCTCGACGCCCACCTTGTCAAGGAGGGAGCGTACCACCTGTCTTTCCGCAACATGCGAACTGCGGAAGACGGGAGCGGCCAGCTCGACCACGATGCCACGAATGGATACGGTCCTGAGACAATCACGTTGAAAGAAGTATCTCCCACGGCAAGGTACACCTTCTTCGTCCACAACTACTCCGACGGGAATACTTCCTCCACGCAGAACCTTTCGCGATCGAAAGGGACGGTGAAAGTCTTTGGCGACGGAAGACTCCTGAAGATTTTCGAAATCCCGCGCAATGCCGCGGGGAACTACTGGCAAGTCTTCAGAATTGCCAACGGCGGGATTATAGAATTGAACAAGGTGGCCGACAGAGGTGAATAAGGTAAAAGTTCAACCATCGCGTCGAACACTGGCTCTGAAAGACTTTCGTAGCGCCCGATGTCGACTCGAAGTGAGTGACACCGTTGTCAACTGCGGAACAAATACTGCAGCTTCAGGAAATACTGGCGGGATGTTTCTTTGAAACCGTACGGATTCCCGAAATCGGCAAGGTCGTACGTCGATCCGATATAGAAAATTGTGTAAGGATTGAGTTTATAGCTGACCAGGGGAAACACGTTGACCGCTTTGTTGAATTCATCGTACTGTCCAATCAAGCGCAGAAACACCTCCGGCGTAAACTGATAAATTCCTACCGTCCTCGCTATATATCCGTCGTAAAACAATTCGCCCGTGGCAATACTCGAGAGTCTCGCACGCGAGTATGACAAGTCAATCTCAAACTGCGATGTTGGCTTGACTGTTGCTGTAATATCAATGGTGTGTCCCTTCCCGGCATCAGGATTATCATTGCGCTTGATAAATCGACCAAGCCATCCTTCAAATTGAAGAGTCAGAAAACTGGCAGGCCTCGAAAAGATCGAGAGTTCCCCTCTGTTGATATGTGTAAACTCGAATCCTTTGTACAGCTCATCGTTCAAAGCCATGTAGGTCACGTTGACGTTTGTCTGACCTTTGAATTGCGCATAGAAGAAGGGAACGGCAAACTTTTCCTTCCGGACACCATCGTGGTTGAAATGGAGACCGGAATTCAATCCGACGCCCCAGCTGTCAATCCACGCATTGTTGGGATAGAACTGGTAGTTCTGCTGTAGTACAGCAGTGCGTAAGTCGTTGTTCGGCACGAATCCATCCTGGGCCTGAAATGTCGGAGCCCGGTCCATATACTGGAAGGTGAAACTGTAATCGCGTGCGTTCTTGCGGAGGGTCAACAGCGCCGAGCTGCCGCCGTACTGTTCACCGTTGAACGTGGCATCGTGCCCGCTGTTTCCGAGCAGCCTGCTGTTTGAAAGAATCGTCGTGTCATTCACTTCCTTCGTGTCCGCGTAAAAAAACTCCCCCTGGAAA
This sequence comes from Bacteroidota bacterium, assembly GCA_036518155.1. Taxonomy (GTDB): domain Bacteria; phylum Bacteroidota; class Ignavibacteria; order UBA10030; family UBA10030; genus JADGQA01. The sequence continues at coordinate 13,502 of DATDNS010000466.1, read as the reverse complement.
TAGTAATTCTCCCAGAACTTATACATCCAGTCCACGCCGCCAAGGTAATTGTGGGCGGGGCCTGTGTTGCGTGTTTCGAGCATGCCGCCAAGAAACGCTTCCTGGCCGAATTCATATCTCGCCCTCGCAATGTTGGAGATCGATTCAAGATTCGTGGCCACATAGTCGCTGGTTTCTTCCCCGGGGACGATGAACGGGGTGTTCCGGTCGGACGCAGCCAAATACGCAAAGGATAACGAACCCGATTTCCCAATCACTCTTCCTGCTCCCAACGGATTATTGATCGTGCGGGTGTAGAATGTTTGGGTTTGGTTCTGAAAAATATCCGCCCCAAGAAGAAAGAAGGGCCGCTTTTCGGGGTAGAACAGCGCAAAGTTTGAATTCACGCTGATTTGTGTCGCATCAGATTCCACCTGACTGAAGTCCGGATTGATGACTCCTTCAACCGCAAGATCCGGACTTGGCGAGTAGCGAAGGCCGCCGCCGACTCTGCCGTTGACTTTTCCGTTGTGAAACGGGGAATTGGGATCCGTATTATCGTTCAGCCCTCCGCTCTGCTGGCTGACGACGTACGGAAGCAAATCAACCGAAGTCACCGACTGAACGTTGCTGATTCCTCCGACAAATCCCCCCTGGCAAAGGAGGCAGGGATTATCCCGACTGATCGGTGTCCAGGAAATTTGAACGCGACTCGCACGCGGGATCGTCCTGATGAAATCCACCCCCCATTGCTGGACGGGAACGGACGGAAAACGGAGACTCTTGAAGGGCACTGCGATTTCGGCTGTCCAACCGTCGCTGTTAATCGAAGCCGCCGCATCCCAGACCATATCGAAGCTTGGATCTTCGTTGTTTGAAGTCATCAGGAGGTCGCCCTGGATGCCGTAGGGATTGGTGACGATTTCGTAGGCACGCTGGTAATCACCGTACGTGTCGAGGATGATATCGACAAAATCATCGTCAAACATCTTGTCGCGGTCGGTGATATGGGCACGGAGAGCGGCAACATTCGTGTCCTTGCAGTCGAACCCGAAATACACGTAATCCTGATTGTAGAGCATTCGCACGAATGTGCGCTGTGGGGCCGGGACGTTCTCTCCCGGTGTTACTTCATAACGCAACTCGATTGGCTGCGCGAGGTTCCATCGGGGATCGTCGAGTTTTCCTGTGAGGTGAATATCCTGGTTGATCCTGACCGCCCGGATGACGGGCTTGGCCGTGTCGGGCATGTCAAAGGCACTGAGAACGGTGTAGCATGCCGCCACGCAAAAAAGCGCCAGTCCAGAATACCTGGAATACGTCATAAACTCCTCAGACTTGGGAAATAATACCGCGCAGTTCCGACTGAAGAACTCCTTTTGTGTATACTTGAAAAGCATCAAAAGGTTGCACGGCGTGTGAGCTTGCATCCTGTCCCTGCTTTTCCCATATTGCTGGCGGGTCGCAATAAACCTCTCGAACCTGCACTTTGTTCGTTCCGTCTGCCATGCCCGATCGCACGAGAAACATTCACGAGCGATTTCTTCGTCATATCTGGAGCCGGCAATATCTCGACCAGTCCAATCTGCGCACAACGGACGGCAAACCCCTCCGGGTGCTGGAAGCCGGCAAACTGAACCTCGATGGCGGCCCCGATTTTTCTGACGCAAAAATCAAGATTGGCGGAACTACCTTCTTCGGCGACGTCGAAATCCATCGGAGCGTGGCCGAGTGGTTTTCCCACGCACATCAGAACGACGCGAGATACAACCGCGTGATTCTTCACGTTGTCCTCCAGGCCGGCCCCAAACACTTCCTCACCACCTCACTCAGCGGGAGAACAATACCTGTTCTCATCCTGGGTGAGCACCTGTCCGAGCCGATCCAGTCAATCTGGCAGCGCGCGATACTGGATGAACAGGCCAGGAAATCGGAAACGATCAAATGCTTCCCCGGGAACAGCGCAGTGAGCGACCTTGTCCTGAACGGATGGCTGCGCAAGCTTGCCACCGAGCGTCTCGAGCTGAAACTGCGACGATTCGAGGAGCGATTGAGGATGCTCGCATACGAGCGGTTGATGGCAATTCGTGAGCATCCGAAAACATACGGAGAACCTGCCGTCGAGGGTTACCCTGATGAAATTCCTCCCCCATTCAAAGAACTGACGCAAAATGATTTTGCGAACAAAGACCTCTGGGAGCAAATCCTCTTCGAAGGCCTCATGGAAGGTCTCGGCTACGCGAAAAACCGCGAACCGTTTCTCAAGCTTGCCCAATGTCTCACCCTCAGCGAATTGCGCAGGCTTCAATTGGCTGGCGACGACCAACGAAGGATCGCCGTCCTCTTTGCGGTTGCGGGCCTCCTCCCGAAAATAAAAACCCTGAAGGAGCGGGAGTCCAAAGAATACGCCCGGCAGCTCCTTCGGGCCTGGAATGACGTACGCCTCTCTGTACACGTCGGCAAACTTCACCCATCCGAATGGCAGTTCTTTCCGACACGGCCGAACAACTTCCCGACCCTGAGGATGAGCGCGGCAAATGTTCTTCTCGCCAGGTTGTTGAATGACAATTTGTTCCGTTCGATGATCCAGACGTTGAAGTCCGACAATAATCCGGCAGAATCACGGAAGACACTCAGTCGTCTGCTTTCGGTCCAGTCGTCAGGCTTTTGGCAGCATCACTATGATTTCGATCAACCGGCCAGGACAACGATGGTTCCCCTTGGTCTTTCGCGGGTCAACGAGCTTTTGGTCAACACCGTTGTTCCGATTTCGCTCCTCTATGCAAGGATCTTCAAGGATCCCGCAGTACGTGAGAACACGTTGCTCGTCTACGAATCATTTCCACCCCTCGAGGAGAATTCCCTCTCAAGACTGATGCGCACTCAGCTCCTCGGGAACAAGGTCCAAGTTGCGTCCGCGGGCAGCCAGCAAGGACTCATCCAGCTCTACAAATACTACTGCATCGAACAGCGCTGTGCAGAATGTGAGGTGGGAAAAGTCGTGTTTGCACACGACGAGCGGTGAAAGGACAATCATCACGACAGAAACGATTTGCACTGAAGTAGTATGCTTTATGAACGACGGCACGGAGAAAGGATGAACAAACCGATGGGCTTCAAAGCTGCGAGGATCCAACTCTGGAGAATAATGTGGTTTTCAGCTCTCTCTACGATCGTATTCGTCACCGGTCGGGCTCAACAGACCGGGGGATTTACGACAATTGTCATTGTGCGACACGCTGAAAAAGACAGTACCGGAGTCAATCCAGGACTGACAGAACGCGGCATGGAACGGGCACAGTCCCTCGCCCGCGTCCTCAATGGTCTGGACATCACAGCTATCTACGTCACCCAGTATTTACGCACGCTGCAGACTGCACAACCGGCAGCCAGGCTTCACCGCGTTACTCCCACGGCGATTGACGTCGATCTATCGAATCCCCAGCGATACGCAAGGCTCCTGGCGGACACAATCCTTCAAAGGAACAAAGGACAGACAATCCTCGTCTCAAATCACAGTAACATCATCCCGTTTCTTATCGAAGCGTTGGGTGCGAACAACCCCGGCACCATCGATGACCGCACGTATGACAATCTGTTCATTGTCATCAGAGACTCTTCAGGGGCGGCGAAGGGTTTCAGACTCACCTATGGGAGTCCCTCGGACTGACGAACACGGACCTCTGCAATTGCACACCATCGCCGCACAGCCGCAGATCAAACCGCATGGATTGAATTCTCCCCTTCGTGAGTTACTGCACTTCTCAGCATTTCTCTTTATCTTAGACCCACTATGACTCCTTCGAAGAACGAATTGGCCGTCGGCGTCGATCTCGGCGGCACGACTGTGAAAACCGGCCTCGTCACAAAGTCCGGTGAGCTGATCTACCAGAACAAATTTGCTTCAGACAGCCAACAAGGCCCTGAGCTTGTTATTGGACAAGTTGCGTTGTCGATTGAAGATGCACTCAAGCATGCGAACGGCGGGGAGATAACCGGAATCGGCGTTGGCGCGCCGGGGGTTGTCGACAACGATGGGTTGGTGAAGGCGCCGCCCAATTTTGCCAATTGGGAAGCTGTACCCCTCGGAACAGAGCTCGAAAAGAAATTCAACGGCATTCACGTTAACGTCGAGAACGACGCGAACTGTGCAGCGATCGCGGAAGCAAAATTCGGCGTCGGGAAAGACCACCCTGATTTCCTCTTTGTCATCTGGGGAACGGGGATCGGCGGCGGAATCATTTTGAACCACCGGCTCTACAGAGGCCCGAGCGGTGGCGCAGGAGAAGTCGGCCACATCGCGATTGATTACAACGGCCCGCTCTGCGGTTGCGGCGCACACGGTTGTATCGAAGCATTCATCGGACAAAAATACCTTTCCCAACGTACTGCCGAACGAGTGAAAGCCCAGCCGTCGTCGCTCATTCTGAAACTTGTCGGCGGGGATTACTCAAAGATCGAGCCGGTCTACATCTCACAGGCAGCCGAGGCTGGCGATGCGCTTGCCCTGTCAATCCTTACAGAAGCCGGCACTCTCCTTGGCGTGGCGATCGGTGCCGTAATGAATACGATGGATTTGAGAGTCAGTGTGATCGGCGGAGGCGTTTCCGCAGCCGGCGATCTGGTGATCAAAGCAATCAAAGATTCTGTCTGTGCACACGTTCTGAAACCTCTCAGGCCCGGCATCCAGGTCCTTCAGGCAAAGCTGGGAAACAACGCCGGTATTCTTGGAGCCGCCGGATTGGTGCTCTAGGCCTGTCCTGACTTGCCGAATGAAATTCCGCTTCTATACGTCCGTTGTTGTTGTCCTGGCTACCATCCTCCCTTCGGCACTTCGGGGGCAGGTCCAGGACACTTCGAAGGCTCCGATCGCCCGCCAGGCACAGGATACTTCTGCAGCCAAATCCGCTTCCGGAGTCGATACCGTGGTGAACTATAGTGCGAAGGACTCTATTGTCTATTCGATGCGCACACGGTTCATGGATTTGTATGGGAAAACGGAATTACAATACCAGACACTCGGCCTCAAAGCAGAGCGAACAAGCGTCAATTGGAACACGATGACGCTGTCCGCCGTGGGCGTCCCGGATACGAGCGACAAGAGCGGGAAGAAAACAATCGGTTCGCCTGTCATGAAAGATGGTGGCGAAGCCTATGAAGGGAGTCACATCAGCTACAATTTTCAGTCGAAGAAGGGGAAGATCACCGTTGCCGAAACGAAGATGGACAACGGGTTCTACCGGGGAGAAGAAATAAAAAAGGATGGCCCCGATGTGTTGTACGTCGCCGACGGCCGTTATACGACGTGTGACGACCCGGATCCGCATTACTATTTCAGCAGTCCGAAGATGAAGGTTCTCGTCCACGACAAAGTAATTGCCGAGCCAGTCTACTTCTACGTGGCGGATGTGCCGCTCTTCATCCTTCCGTTTGGGGTGTTCCCAAGCCACGGCGGAAGGAGTTCGGGACTCATTGCCCCGGCATACGGCGAAGACAACCGGCGGGGAAAATATCTGAGCCATTTCGGCTACTACTGGGCCGCGAGCGATTACTGGGATATTGCGACGGCGTTCGACTGGTTCACGAGGGGGGGCTGGTTGAACAGAACAAATGTCCGGTACAACCTCAGGTACGACTTCAACGGCTCGTTAAGTTCCAATATCACCAATTTCATTTCCGGTGAACCGGGCGATCCAAACTATTCGAAGCAAAAGGATTACAACATCAACTGGTTTCACCATCAGAGCATCGACCCTTCCACGCAGTTCGACGTGAATTTCACGTTCACGACAGGAAGTTACTTCAAGAACTTCAGCAACAACCTGGATGATATCCTCCGCCAGAACATCGTCTCCACGGCAACGTTGACGAAATCGTGGGATGAATCCAACAGCAGGCTGAGCATCTATGCCTACCGGGATCAGAACCTGACGACGGGAGCGGTGAACGAACAACTTCCCACAATTTCATTTTCCCAGGGTCAGATTTTTCCTTTCAAACCGAGGACTAAAACACGCGGCCTTTCGCTTGAAGCGTCGGGCGAAACACCCTGGTACCAACTCATCAGCATCAACTACAGCGGACAGGGAACGGATAATCACGTCCGTCAGGTTATTGCCCCGGTTTCCACCAAACCCGATAGCACGATTTCAAACGACACCTATCACTACGGGATCAATCATTCCGTTGTCGTCAACATGGCCCCAAAGCTGGGATATTTCACGCTCACGCCATCGATCAATTATAATGAGAAATGGTACCCCGAGCACACAGAGATTGACAGCATGGGACATTCCCGTTATGTGAAGGGATTCAATGCTGTGAGGACGTACAGCTTCGGACTTGCGGCATCAACGAAATTCTTTGGGATGCTCCAGCCCGGTATTCTTGGAATAACCGGTTTCCGTCACACGGTGACACCGACCCTCTCGTTCAGCTATCAGCCGGATTTTTCGGCTTCGTCGTACGGATACTACGGCACCTACACCGACACGGCACATCAGGTGCGCAAATACAGCCGCTTTGCCAGTGAAGTGTACGGGGGCGCGCCGGCCGGAAAATCTCAAAGTCTTTCGATGAACATCGGGAATATCTTCGAAATGAAGTATGCAACCTCCGACACGGCACAGAAGGAAGAGAAACTCCAGTTGCTCAACGTGAACGGTTCTGTGTCGTATAATTTCGCAGCCGACAGTCTTCAATTCTCGCCGATATCACTTTCCTACAGAACGGAGCTGGGAAAATACCTGAGCATCAGCGCGTCGACGACGCACAACCTCTACGTCTTCGACCAAAATGCGGGTACCCGTGTGAACAAATTTCTCCTGACCGAAAAAGGGAGACTCGCAGATCTAACCTCTTTCACGTTTGGACTGTCGACATCGTTGAGCGGGCAAAAAAAGCAGCGGAAGTCAGACCAAACGACCCCTGAATCTGTTCAGGCTGATCAAGCGCGGGCGTCCGCCGGAAATGTGCCGACGGCCGTGGCAAGACCCAACAGGATAAACCAGGGAATCTACGGAAGCGAAGAAGCAGATTTCAGCATTCCGTGGAACATCAGCCTGAGCTACACGTTCTCGCAATTTCAGGACAACCCCCGACAGAAGTTCCGTTCGTCGGCACTGAGCAGCCAGCTGTCCTTCAACCTTACGGACAAATGGCAGATCTCGACCGGTGCGTATTATGATTTCGTCCGCAACGAATTTTCAGCCCCCTCCGTGACCGTCACGCGCGACCTCCACTGCTGGACGATGGACTTCACGTGGAGACCGATGGGAATTGCACAGGGATTTTTGCTTGAGCTGAAGGTGAAGGCGCCTCAATTGCAGGACTTGAAGGTTACGAAAGCCGGCAGCGCACGGTCGTACTATGGTTATTAGTCGCGGTGCAAAACGACAACGCCGCACATTGAGTGCGGCGCTGCTGTGTATCGAGTATCTTCCGAATGTCCGGCGCAAGGGCCGGGTGAACGTCCCGCTCAGGCTGATTTGCGCTCTTCGTAGAGGTAGATCGGTTCCTTCGACTTAAAGATCGCATCCTTTGTGATGATGCACTTCGACACATTCCTCCTCGAAGGGAGATTGTACATCACGTCGAGCATCACCGTCTCGATGATCGAACGCAAAGCCCGCGCCCCCGTGCCACGCTCCATCGCCTTCTCGACAACCGATTTCAACGCCTGCTCTTCAAATTCCAGTTCCACTCCTTCGATCGCAAAGAGCTTTTGATACTGTTTGACGAGCGCATTTTTCGGCTCGGAAAGTATATTCTGGAGCGCCGTCTCGTCAAGCGGATCAAGGGTCGCTGTCACCGGCAACCTGCCGACAAACTCGGGGATCAACCCGTACTTGAGCAAATCCTCCGGCTCAACCTGCGCAAGAAGTTTTTCACGATGCTTGCTCTTTTTCCCCCTGACGTCCGCTCCAAAACCGACCGGATTCTGGCTGATGCGCCGTTCGATGATTTTCTCCAATCCTTCAAACGCGCCGCCACAGATGAAGAGGATGTTCTTCGTGTTGAGATTGATGAGACTCTGTTCCGGATGTTTGCGGCCCCCCTTGGGTGGAACGCCGGCAATCGTTCCCTCCAGGATCTTCAGCAGCGCCTGTTGGACGCCTTCGCCGGAAACGTCACGCGTAATCGATGCACTGTCGCTCTTCCGCGAAATCTTGTCGATTTCATCGATGTAAACGATCCCGCGTTCGGCCTTCTCGACGTTGTAGTCGGCGTTTTGCAGGAGATAAACGAGAATCGTCTCGACGTCGTCTCCAACGTAGCCGGCTTCGGTCAATGTCGTTGCGTCTGCAATGGCGAACGGCACATCCAAAATCCGTGCGAGCGTCTGTGCGAGCAGCGTTTTACCAGTTCCCGTGGGGCCGATCAGGAGAATGTTGCTCTTCTCGATTTCGACTTCGTCAAGGTTATGAAGCTGGTCGTTGGAATCGATACGCTTGTAGTGGTTGTAGACAGCAACTGAGAGGGTCCTCTTTGCGTATTCCTGACCGATGACATATTCGTCGAGGGCTTTCTTGATGTCAACCGGCGTGAGGGTCCGCTTGAATGTGCCCTTTCGCGCATTGATAGCGGCGATGTTGTTGCGGATGATATCGACGGAACTCGAAACGCAGAGGTCGCAGATATAGACATCCGGACCGGCGATGATGCTGTTTACTTCTTCCGGCGATCTGCCGCAGAATGAGCAGCTGATTTTGTCACCTTGTTTTGTTTTCTGAGTCATCCTGTTGTGACCTGTCCTGAGAGTTTCTCAGCGCTCACTTTTCTTTCTTCACTTCCGTCGTGCGCTTGACCAAAATATTGTCGATCAACCCGTATTCTCTCGCTTCGTCCGCTGAGAGATACTTGTCGCGATCCGTGTCTTTCGAAACCTGTTCGACGGCTCTCCCGGTATGATGCGAAAGGATTTCGTTGAGCCGTTTCTTTGTCTTGAGAATTTCCTCCGCCTGGATGCTGATATCCGAGGCAGTGCCCTGGACTCCGCCCCACGGCTGATGGATGAGAATGCGTGCGTTCGGCAACGCCGTTCGTTTGTTTTTCGCGCCGCCTGCGAGCAGGACTGCACCCATGCTTGCGGCCATGCCGATGCAAATGGTCGCAACATCTGGTCGAATATACTGCATGGTATCATAAATGGCAAGACCGGCCGAGACGCTGCCGCCCGGACTGTTGACGTACAGGTTAATGTCCTTGTCGGGGTCCTCGGATTCGAGGAAGAGAAGCTGAGCGATGATCAATCCGGCAACGGTGTCGTCGATCGGCGTTCCGAGAAAGATGATGCGTTCCTTGAGCAGGCGGGAGAAGATATCAAACGCCCGCTCGCCCCTCCCGGTCTGTTCGACCACCATGGGCACCAGGTTCGCATACTGTGATTCATGCTTGTTCATAGAATTCCTTTGAAATTATGTTAAACCGATGTCGGTTCGGGGACTTCCTTCACCTTGGCACTTTGCAACAGGAAATCCAGCAGTTTTGTTCCGATAATCCGGTCCTTGATCTGATCGGATGTCTTGTAGTACGCCACGAGCCGCTCTTTGTCGATCCCGATTTTTCCCGCTTCCTGGTCTGCAAGGTTGACAAGGTCGCTTTCCTCGGCGGCGATATTCTCCTTTTTGATAATCTCTTCCCTCAGCAGCGCCCATTTGGACTGTGCTTCGGCGTACGAACGGTTCTGATCATAGAACTTCTTGACGTCGAAATTTGCGGGAAGCTTCTTGTCGGGGTAATCGTTCTTCATTTCTTCCAGCAACCCTTCGAGCACGCTGTTGACGAGAGATTCAGGTACCTGGAATTCGTGCTTCTTCAGGATATCCTCGGTCACCGCATTCAACACCTGTCGCTTTTCCCGCTCTTTCCAGTAGGCGACCAGATCGACCTCGATTCCCCTTCTGAACTCGGCAACCGATTTCACTTTGTCCTTCGTGATTTTCGCAACAAACGCGTCGTCGAATTCGGGGAGCACGACCCGCTCAATTTTGCCCACGATCAGCTGGGCATTGACTTTGTGGGCGTGGTCTCCGTGCTGGTGATCGAACTGAACGCGATAGTTGCCGTTGAGCTCGGCAGATTTCAGAGCATCTTTGAACGGCTGCTCGAGCTGTTCGTCCGCAAGGTAGAAGCGGACGTTCTCACTTTTCTTGCCGATGAGGGGAGCGCCCGAATCATCAAGCTCCTGCATCGTCACCGTCACGACGTGTTCGGGATCGGTGACCTTCCTGACTTCTTCCATGGTACTGTTGACCCTGCGAAGCCGAAGAATCTCCTCTTCCACTTCCTTGTCCGTCACGGTATGGACAACTTTTTCAACGCCGATGTTCTTATACTGACGCAATTCGATTTTCGGACGCACGTCGTATTGAATCTTGCAATGGAAGCTTTCGCCGCGCTTGAAATCCAGGTCTACAAGACGCGGTTCGCCGATCGGTTTCAGGTCCTTTTCCTTGACCGCCTGACGGTACAACTCCCCCGCGACAGTTTCGAGAGAATCGTTCTCGATGACTTCACCGTAAAGCTTCTTTACGAGGTCGAGAGGCGCTTTGCCTTTTCGGAAGCCGCGTATCTCGATCTTTGGACGATACTCTTTGTATGCCTTCTCAAAATGCGGCGTGAGCTCTTTTGCGTCTGCCGTGATTTCGATTTCACGCGAAACTTCTGTCAGATCCTTGATTGCTATTTCCACAATTTCCTTTCGCCCAATTGATTCTGTGTATCACACTAATGAAATCGTCGTGCCGACGAAAACTCGTTCCACTTCAAATCCAAAGCGTCCCTTCGATCCTGCGAAATCGCCGTGGGTAGAGGGGGACTCGAACCCCCATGGGTTACCCCACTAGCTCCTAAGGCTAGCGCGTCTGCCAATTTCGCCATCTACCCCAGAGAAGAGTTCGCAGGACGCGTCTCTATCCAAACTACCTGGCAAAAGTCTTTCGCAGGAATGCTTTGTGTGGTCCGACGACAATGCTGCAGCGTCCTCGCATGGACTCAGAAACCCTGAAACAAATTGGTTTTCGAGCGAAATTAATATAACACAGGATTGAGTGAAATGCAAAGAAGGGAATTTTCGGACGGCTGACGTTGCTCAACGGCGCTTTCGTTCCTGCTCGTTCAGCTTACTGAGTGCATCGACGGCGTCTCTTCGAAGCGCATCGATTTCAATTGCCCTGTTGAAACTTTCCCGCGCTTTGAGGTAGTCTTTGGCTGCTTGATAGGCGTTTCCCATGAGGATGCACGTTTCATAACTCCGCGGATTCAATTCCAGCGCTTTCGAAAATCGTTCGACCGCCCTGACCGGATCCCCCGCGGCCGCCAGCGCTTCTCCCAGCAGGAAGTTCGATTCCCACGAATTGTTGCCGTGAGCAAGTGCATACGTCATGAGATCGACCATCGACCCGTAGTCACGCCGTTGCCGGTAGAGGTCGTACGTTGCCCGAATGGCGCAACGATACAGCGTATCAAGGTGGTACGCTTTCTTCAGGAGATCGAATGCGCGAAGGGAATCGCCGGACTGTGCATAGCATTTGCCCAGCACAAATGCCGCATATGCGAAATCGGGGGCTACGATGACCGCCTGGCGATATTTTTCCGCAGCGCCGGAATAGTCGCTCTTTCCCTCGAGGGCACGACCTTCATCGATCAGTCTGAAAACACTTTGCGGAACCCGATTGATCCTCCAGTTGACAATCACGCGCAAATTGTCGAATCGGTCCAGGAGATCCCTGATGTAACACGACCGGACAACCCTGGCAATTGCTTCCTTGCAGCCCGTCAGGTTTCCGGCGTAGTAATCGTTGACAGCCTGGAGCATAGCATAGAACGGGAGCGCAAAGGAAGCCGTGTCCTTGCGCAGGTTCGGGAGAAACTCGACCGGAAAAATCGTCAATCGCATTTGGAACCGGTCGTTGCATACACGAATAAACGTCTGATATGCTTCGAGGAGGTTGTTCTGTTCCAATCGTGCCTGGAGCCAGGCTGGGATCGTGACGTTCAGGGATGTCGAACTTGTGTCCGCAAAATCGAGAGAAGAATAGGCATACGCAAGGGTTTCGATCATGTACTGGTAGTGCAGTCCAGTCTTCCCCGTCACCGACCCTTCGAGAAGCCACTCCACCGTTTTTTCGTCCAGCGAATTCTGTAGTGAATCGGTCATCGCGCCGATTTGAAGAATTGCCTTCTTGGCACGTTCAAGGAGGGCAGCGCTGCCGGAATCGTTTGGAGAGAGTTCGAACCGGAGCAACGGAAGCGAATCGACGACGTACACGAACGCAGGCTTGTACCCGGCGATTTCAGCGATCTTTGTTTTCGGGTCGATTTGTGCGGTGTCTCTCAGCCCCTGGTACCCGGCAACGTTGGCATCGAGGTACGACCGGACGGTATTCAGGAACCCTGCCTTGCTCTGCTTGTATTGAGGAAATGCCTGGAGAGAGTTATCCGTAAGGATGGAATTGTAGAATGCAATGGCGTCCCGAAAACGACCTGCCGCAACTGCACGTTCAGCGTTCGATGTTAACGCCGCAATCAATCCATAGCCGCGCCAGTATTCTGACGGTACTTTGCATTCAACCTGAGTTTTGCTTTTCCCCGACTCAAGCACAAAACGAAACGGCTCTTCGAGTCTGAGTGTCTTCGGAAAGCCGAGGAGAACGCTCGTTGTGTCTGCTCTTGTGGTAACAACGCCGGTGTAGGCCGGCGTAATCCTTTGACTTCCCTGTTCAATCGTCAGGCTCGTCAGATTCTCCTGAACAAAATCCTGATCAATCTTCCAGTCTCCTGCTGGCCTGCATTCAAAATAGAAATACTGTCCGGCATTTACGTTTGCGCTGTTCAGTGGCTGTTGTCCGGTCTGATTCGAAAGCGTCAACCCGACATATTTTGGACCGCCCATACCGAGGAATCCCGAGCTCTCCTTCACTTTGAGCTGTACAGAGACCTGACTCAATCCGGTCTGAATAAAGAAGAAATGGATGAGCACGGCGAAGGGGAAGCAGCGTTTCATCAGGAATTTGTGAAGAGGCAGTGACAGCAAGATCTCGTTCCGAAAAATATAGAAAAATGAGTCAAGAGAATCAACCAATCGTGCAATTCGGTTCTGTACTAGTTTGTGCTGTCGGGAGGAAACTCCCGACACCACAACTGCACGTTTTGAATCAGAACAACACATGCTATTCGGTTCGTCTGATGATAGCTTCCACCGGACACGACGTTCGACACGGCAGCACGGATGTGCGAATCCTCGCGAATACAAAAGGAGCACCACATGTACTGGTTAGACGGATTGTCGCCAACGAAAGATTCACTGTAATACGCTCACGACAAAATCTATCCGGGATGGATTAATTAACGAACGCCTCCTTGATTTTCCTTCGTGGTTTCAGCATATTTGCTGGCGATAGACCCCGATCCAGATCTGTTCCCGCTCAAATGGAAGGCATACGTCGTGGATCTTCAAGACCCGACAATCGAAAGCAAGCCGTGGACACCGGAGGAGAGTTTTGCGTTTTGCGGGAAGATCG